>JBMOME010000350.1:0-31450 GCA_049323095.1 Thermodesulfobacteriota bacterium | reverse complement strand
CTGTCAACGCTTCGCCTGCCGCCTCACGGCGACCGACGCATGACTCGGGGCCGGTGTGGCTCGCTAGGCCTTCACCGTATGGCTCTTTCATCCACAACTCCCTGCCGGTTTTGACCGGCGCACTAAGCATTCAGCTACGCGTGGGGAAAGGAATTCTCGCCGGCTGCAAGCTATTCAAATCTCATGGCGTCGACTGGATCGAGCTTTCCGGCTTTTCGCGCGGGGATCACTCCTGAGAGCACGCCGATGACCATGCCCAGAACCACCGAAGAGAACAAGCTCGCGAGCATCACCCGGTAATTGGGGTCCATGTCCAGGGCGTTGCTAAGGAAATAGACTGAAATGATTCCCAGGGTCATGCCCGCGGCAGCGCCTATCAGACTCACGGTTAGCGACTCACACATGAACTGGAGCATGATCATGGGTTCAGTGGCGCCCACTGCCTTGCGCAGCCCAACCTCCCGTGTGCGTTCGCTCACCACCGCGAGCATGACGTTGGTGATGCCCAGTCCGCCCAGGGCAAGAGTCACTCCAATTGCTGCATAGACAAAAAATTTGAAGACAAAGATGATGGCCTTGATGATACTTAGGCTCTCTGCATAGTATTTCACGTGGATCGCGCTTGCATATCCCGGCTGATTAGTTCGGAGGAGTTGTTCCGCGGACTCTTTCAGACCCGGGACCACGTCCCAATTGACCGCACGTATATAGACGTCCCTGATCTTATCCATCGCCGGGAACTGACTTCGGGCCACGGAAATGGGCAGAAGTATGCTTTCCAGGAGTTCCTGGTCCTCAGCACCGCCCAAAACTCCTACAACGCGGAACGACCGACCCTGCATAGCGATAACTTGGTCCAAGGCGGGCGTGCCGTCACGGAAGAACTTGTCCTCCACCTTCTTGCCGATAACGCACACGTGTCGGCGCTGGTCGACATCTTCCTGGGTGAAGATCCGTCCCCGGGTGACTGGGAGGTGCAAGGCCTTGAAGAAGTCAGGCGTTACTCCCATGAGCTTCGCGCCCATTTTTTCTCGTCGGTGGTGAACCTCCTTCTCACGGCTCCAAACTGCGGGTGCGACGGCCAAAACCCCCGGTAGTTCTCTGAGCCCATCTATGTCTTTATCGGAATACTCGCCCTGGTGCCATCGTACGGTTCTGGCGAAATCCCATTCGGCCTTTACAATGGTAGCGCTGCCCAGAACCTCCAGGTTGTAGCCAAGGTTGCTTTCCACGGAATCGCCGATGGTGAGCACCGTTATGAGCGCGGCGATCCCCAGCGAAATGCCCACAAAAGCACCCTTGTACCGCCTCTTATTGCGGTAGATCTGCAACCAGGAGAGCTTGAGCAAATCAGTTGCGAGCATGAAGACGAACCACTGAGACAGGAGCGTGCGCGGATCCGCGGCCCGGCTCCTGTCGGAACTCCTCTTTCATTCAAACAAATAAAATTAACAGGTTCCCGGAGAATAGTCAAAGGCCCGGTCTAGACGGCAGTGTCCTAATTTGAAGAAGGAGGAAATTATGAAACGGGCGGCACGTCGTCTCGTTTATCAACTGCGATACGGGCGGTGTTTTCCAATACTCGCAGCAGTTCGGGCTTGGTTCGGACATCTAAATCGAACAAATCAGCGTGGCCTTGCGGAACATAGCATTTGTCAATATCGGTTTGCGATAACGACTTATAACCCAACGATTTTGCCATTTCTGAGAGCAAATCAAGATAGTCGTGATTGGCAGCGGTCCAATTTACCTGGGGCTGACAGATCGCAGTGTAGTAGCTATGCCAAAGGCGCACAACTTCAGGCTTATCAGCAAAAACGACATCAATTAGGTTTAGAGCATTTACTTGAGCATAAGCCGCTAACCGTGTTTTTCGGTACATCATAAGGGTTTGGAAAAGGCTTTCTTTGGCATCCAGTTTTTGTTTCCGATTTTGGTACCAAATTGACATTCCAGTAGAAATAAGAACGGCCACAACCGGCCCCGAGACCATAGCGACGATAGTCAAGGTCTCTGAAGACATTTGAGCCTCTAGCATTTATCGATAGAGAGAATCTTATCAGAAGAAAAATGCTACGACAATCATAATCCGTTGGATCTGGCGATATTAAGACGTTTCTGTTCGGTACTCTGCTACAATGGCAGCGCGTACCGCAGCCCGGGGGGAATCCACAGGGGGCTTGATGGAGCACGGCGAAGAATTTGCGCTTCCCCGGGAATCCTGACCTCGCCAAGACTTCAACGTCTGAAGTGGAAAGGCAAGAACACACGATGCGCATGAATATGAGGCAGTCCACACTGCTGGCGAACGCCTTCAGCAAGAAAAGGTGGAGAACCTGAAAGCCGCCGTGGCCTTGCATTTTGCCCATTACAATTTCGTTCGCGCCCATAAGACGTTGAAGGTCACGCCCGCGATGGAGGCAAAGATTTCTGACCATATATGGCAAATGGGGGAACTCGTAGAATTGGCCAATTAAGAAATGAAGACCGTCCGCTATTTCCAGAAGTCCTGTGGGCTTATTTTGAACCTTCTAAGTATAGCACTGATCATTGAACGACCAACAGGGGTTGAGCTTCCGTGATCAGTGACCGTAAAAAGCTCTCCTCGCTTGGAATTCTTGGATTCTGGCAACAGAAGTATTCGCTCTGATCCCTTACCCCTCTTCTTCAATGTGACAACGCCGAAACGTGTAAGACGCTTCAGCAATTCCTTCAGCGTCAATGATGGCCTAGACGGCATGACATGTCGTTGGCGCCCAACAGGCATTTGCAGTAAAAGAGAAGGGAGGCAAATCTGCTGGCATGGGCCTTTTGGCGGTCTTTGAGGCTATTCCTTCTTTTCTCGTCAAGAGCTTTGATTTGGCGTGTTTCTCACATGCCCAGTACTCATCCCAGACTTCCTGGGGGGCTCTCCTGAAAAGATAATCCATGTTGTCGTTGACTAGGCAGTAACGGACTTGTTCTACTATGACGTTGACGATATCCTCTTGCAGCTGCTTCTCAGACGAAGCGGTTGCAACCAGATCGAGTTCCAGACAATGCGCAAGCCACAGATCATCTTCCCGTTTGACCAAGATTCTGAATCTAAAAGCCCATTCCTTCATGGCTTCCCTCTTCCTCTCAAAGGGATATTCCATATCCATCCAAATTGCAAATGAAAAGATACCGATACCGCTGTTCTCGCGTCCTCTACTTGAGAACTCGGCCTCCGCTAATCATCTCTTGTTCGTTGTGTATCCGTTTTGCCCCGATCTTACGAACACACCACGGGGCCTGTCAAGTCCTTATCCGAAAACCGATTCCCTGCGCTTTCTTAGGAGCCCTGTAGGCCATATTAACGTCTCTGTCCGCCCATGAGAATACATGTATGCCTTATGTGACCGCAGCAAGGGGAAAAAGTTCAAAAATGGCAGATTAGGACACTACCGTCTAGACACGGGCTCCCTGGTGTTTCTCTTAAGCGGCAGCAAATATCAGCCTGGCGGCCTATGCTTCCCCTCCAGCCAGCCATCTATCGGGCCCCGTCTCTCCAGGAGCAGATTCTTCTGTGAAAGCGCCGCGGGTTATGGGACATGATCTTGAGGAGTGCGCCCGCGGCAACTTCCGGAGAAATGAGCATACCTTGCTCTTTGTATGCTCTAAATTCCTTGTGGAGGAATTCCGCTGCGCCGCCTTTGGCCTCACGAGCCTGCTTCTGCATGGGAGTGTCCACGATCCCGGGCCTGTATGCAAAACAGATCAGGTCAGGAGCCTCATCGGCCAGTTGCCGTGCCAAATGCTCTTCCGCGGCTTTGGCCATACAGTATGTGCTCAGGCCCGGCATGGTGACTTCCGCGGCACCTGAGCCGAAAAACACGCACATGCCTTCACCTTGTTTCAGAAGTTCAGGCACAGCGAACCGTATGAGCTGGTACGCGGCCACAACGCTTGCATCCATGACTGCTCGAAATTCGCTGGCTGGAAGCTCCCATAGGAAAGGGCCCGGCCTGGCCACGGCCGCAGCGTGGACAAAGCCCGCAAATCTCCCCAAGACTACAGCACTTCTGACCATTTGCCGGGCTGTGTCAGCTCGCGCTGCGTCTCCGGCCACATATTGAACCGAAACGTCGGCGGATCGGCACTCGCGAGCCACTTCCTCCAGAACCTCGCCTCTTCGCGCATTCAGCACCAGATTGATTCCGGCCTTGGCCATCAAAAGAGCCAGAGCCCGTCCAATACCGCTCGATGCGCCTGTGAGCACGAAGGTCTTGCCGTGCAAACCGGACATGATCTGCCTCTCGCTTGGGTTTCCCCTCTTATACGCCTTCGTTCAGTTGCAGTGAACAATGAGAAAAAGTCGCGTGATGAGGCGGCTTGCTTTAGCGGCCGCGAGCTGTTAGAAGACCAAGGAAGAACCCTGGAGCTGAACCTCATCCTGAAGGTCTGCACTTCGTCATGAATCGACCCCAAGTAAGCCTAAACGTATACCCAAGACTGGAATTCCTGCCCATTGCTACGAGCTTCGCTGAAAAGGCTTCCATTGCCTTTGGTTTGGCAGCCACAGAAGCTCTTGGGCTCACGCTTGCGACCGAGGAGGTATTCACTTATCTCTGCGGAGCAGCCGCGCCAGAAACTGAGATCCTGATAACTTGCCGCGGCCACGGTTATTACGTGGAAGAAGAGATCGCGTTCAAGGCCCAAGAATTCGACATGCGGGCATTCAACCTGACCAGCGCTTCGTCTTTCGATGATGACGGTTGTGCTCGCGAGACAGGATTGTTGATCGCTTCGCGCATGATCGATCTGTTCCGGTTTGCCGAATCGGGCCAGCAATTGTGTCTCACGCTGGTCAAAGAGAAAGCTTATCCTCCCTTCTCAGTCGAATCGATACCCCAGACCAAACCGCTGAAGGAGTTCGCTATCAGGGCTCCTGAGCCCGAAGAGCTCAAAGCCCTAGTGAGCCTGACCAACAGCCACTATCAGCATCATCTGATCCCCTCAAGCTTTTCTTATCCCGGCAAAGTGGTGGATATGGTCGCGGCTGGAGATTATCACGCAGCCGTGGCGGTGGATGCACGGGGCGTCATCGGCGGAGGTCTTGTGTGGCGACGAGAGAGCCCGAAGATGGTGGAATTCCACGGGCCCTATCTTTTCGCCCAACCACCTGAATCGGCTATGGCCGAGGCCCTGATCGATGCCTGCCTCCACGATCTGGCGCGGACAGATACGCTGGGCCTTATCAGCCGCCATCCGACTCCTGAGATCCCGGCGAATTACTTCGAGCCCTTGGGCTCTTTGGCTTTCCTCCAGGCGGACGGCACACTCCTGGAGGTCACGGCGTGTTACCGACATCTGGAAGAAGACCTGGGAAGCGCAGTCTGGGCCGATCCACGTCTGGAGCCGTTCCTCAGTCGCGAATATCGCCGTCTGGCCTTTGCCCGTGAGATCCGGACGGTGGAGGATGTGGGCGAGTCATCCTGGCCCTTCTCGGTATTGTCGGCCGAGTTCGACCGATTGCAGGCCCGGGTCACCCTGCGTCCTGTATGGTGGGGCCGAGACTCCAGCGAGACAGTAGGATGCCATGTTGAAACCCTTCGCAGAGAGGGCTTGTCCTGCCTCTTTTTCGAGATAGACCTCGGCAAAGCCTGGCAAACCCGTTTTACTTCGGCGCTCCTGGATAGCGGATTCGAACCGCGCCTTGTGATCCCCTACGGAGGGACAGGAGACATTGTAGTCTTCGAGCACACATCCGACGGGAGCGGCTCATGACTAAGGTGGCGCTTGAGCGGCTGCTCCCGGCATATGTGCGGAGTTTCTCGGCATATATTCCGAGCAAGCCGGACGCGGAACTCATGAAGCTGTACGGCTGCTCGCGGTTGTTTCGCCTGAACAACAATGAGAATGCTCTGGGACCCCCGCCGGCAGCCCAGGAAGTCGTGCGGAAGTATCCTCCACCCAGAGCGGCCGTGTACCCCAGCGGCGACGTATACTATCTCCGGCACAAGCTCGCGAACCTCTTCGGGGTGGACCCGGACCAGTTCATCGTGGGAAACGGCGCAAATGAGGTAATCGGTTTCGTGATCAAGGCCTTTTGCGAAAAAGGCGACAACATCATTACCGCGGACAAGACCTTTGCGGTGTATGAATGGATGGCCCAGTTTTCAGGGTTTGAGCCTCGGCTCGTGCCTCTCAGGGATTACGCGTTCGATGACGAGGCCATGCTGGCCCGGATCGACGCTCGCACAAAGATCCTCTTCGTCTGCAATCCGAACAACCCCACGGGAATGTACTGGAGTGAGCAAAAACTGCGAAAATTCCTCGATCGGGTCCACGGCCGGATGATCGTGGTGGTGGACGAGGCGTACTGCGAGTTTGTCGAAGCTGAAGATTTCCCCGATGGGATAGCCCTGATCAGGGAATATCCAAACCTTGTGGTTTTTCGTACATTCTCCAAGATGTACGCTCTCGCCGGCCTGCGCATAGGGTACCTCGCGGGCAATCCGGACGTGGTGAACGCGATACGGCGCACTTGCATAGTCTATTCGGTGAACTCGGTCGCACAGGAAGCCGCTCTAGCCGCAGTCGGAGACCGGGAACACATCGCCCGAACTCGGGCCATGGTCCGGGAAGGGAAGAGGTTCCTGATGAAAGAACTGGCCCGGCTGGGCCTTCCCATGATCACGGGTGAAGGCAACTTCGTCATGATCAAGCTCCCCATGAACGACACCCTCGCGTACAGGAAGCTGATGGCCGAAGGCGTAATGGTTCGCTCCATGACCGGGTTCCGTTTTCCGAATCATATCCGGGTCACCGTGGCGACCATGGACGCAATGCAAGCCTTTGTACAAGCCCTGAGAAAGGTGCTGGAATCGTAAGCCCCATCGGTTCGTAAACCTAGCTGCTTGTAATGGTTGCAACACAAGCGGCTTTAGTAAAGCCTTCCGTGATCGAAGGATCGGTCTCTGAATATGGGCGAGATTCGGCGTCATAAATCACGCGGTGAGACCCCACTTCACGTGGGAGCTGCGGTCCCCCGCACGGATGCTTACACCAAAGTCACCGGCGAGGAGAAGTTCGCGGCGGACTACTACAGCCCTGACATGATCTGGACCGGGGTGAAACGTGCCGCGGTGCCTCATGCGCTGATTAAGGGCATCTTCACGGATGAAGCCTGCAGGCTACCCGGTGTAATAGCTGTTCTGACTCACCAGAACATACGCGGATCAAACCGGCAAGGCGTGATCCGCAAGGACCAGCCGGTGCTCGCAGATAAGAAGGTGCGGCACTGCGGCGATGGACTGGCGCTTGTGTTGGCCGAAGACCGCGAGACCCTGCGCCGAGCGCTTGATCTTATTAGACTCGATTTGGAACCCTTGCCGGGGGTCTTTGACGTAGAAGAGGCCCTCAAAGAGAGTGCTCCGCTCGTCCACGAAGATAATTCCAGTGGAAATGTGTTGTTGGAGGCCCATAGTCAGACAGGAAACGGCCCCGGTGCCTTTGAGCATTGCGACGCAGTGGTCGAGGGGTGTTTCGAAACGCCGTGGCAAGAGCACGCATACCTGGAAACCGAGGTAGGCTGGGCTCAGCAGGAGAGCGACGGCAGAGTGGTCATCACCGCTTCTACTCAGACACCGTTTCGAGACCGAGCTGAAGTAGCGGAAGCAATCGGACTTGAACTGGAGCAGGTTCGCGTGATCGCGCCCTACCCCGGCGGCGCATTCGGGGGCAAGGACGGGATCACGGTCCAGACTCTGCTCGCGCTTGCAGCGCTCCATGCCAACGGCCGACCGGTGAAGATGTGGTGGAGCCGCGAAGAGTCCTTCATTGCGGGGACCAAGCGCCACCCGACGCGGCTCTATTATCGGCTGGGGGCAAAGCGGGACGGCACACTGCATGCCCTGGCTGCCCGTCTCTATTTCGATACAGGTCCGTACGACCATCTCGGGGGCGTGGTCACGACCCTTGCCCTTGAGCACGCGGCCGGTGCGTACCGTATTCCACATGCGCTTCTCGATGCGTGGTGTGTTTATACGAACAATCCCATTGGAGGTGCGTTCCGAGCGTTCGGGGTAACTCAGGTGACCGCGGCCATGGAACAAATGATGGATATGCTCGCGGCGCGTATGGGCGTTGACCCTTTGGAGCTTCGTCTGAAAAACGCACTCACCCGCGGGGAAAAGACGTGTATCGGAGTGACCCTTACCGGCTCCACCGGCCTGGTGGAATGCCTGGAGCGCATCAAGCTGCATCCGCTTTGGACCGAGCGCAGTGCGTGGAAAGCTGCGGCAGGTCCGTTCAAGAAGCGTGGGGTCGGGATTGCCGCGCTCATGCACGCGGCGGGTTACGGCACGGTTGTACCGGATTATGCGAATGCGAAGGTCGAGCTTACACCCGAAGGCAAGATCCGCATCTACTGTGGCGTGGTGGACATGGGTCAGGGCAATGCCAGTACCAACGCTCAGATCGCCGGAAGCATCCTTTGCCAGAACATGGACTCGATAGAGCTGGTCCTCCCCGATACGGACCGCACCCTCCCCTCGGGATCGGCGTCTGCCAGCCGCTGCACGTACACGTTCGGCAATGCGTTGATCGGAGCCGCGGAGAATCTCAAGAAACAGATTCTCCAGAAGGCCGCGGATCTGCTCATGGCGCCGTCCACGGACGATCTGGCGCTCGTGCCCGGAAAAGTCGTCAACCGTGCCACAGGAGCTGAGACACCTCTTATTCGATTGGCCAGGTTTATGGCTGAGCCGGAGCGGACTGCGGTGTCGCACTTCCGTGCGCCGGTTGCCAAGGACCGGCTTGATATCACGGACGAGCTAAGATTGCATGGGCTGGGCCACGCGGTCATTTCCTACGGTGCACACCTTGCCGCGGTCGAGGTGGATGAAATCACCGGGGCCGTGGAAGTGGTCTCGTACCTTTCCGTAACCGATTGCGGACGGGTGCTCAATCCGCAGCTCTACGAGCAACAAATCCAAGGGGCGATTTGTCAGGGCCTCGGATTCGCCCTTTTCGAAGATTTCCAGGTTGACCAAGGCTCGGTCAAAACCCCTGACTTGGGTACATACATCATGCCAACTGCGCTTGATACGCCCGATATGGAGTCGCTCCCTGTGGAACTCCATGAACCCACAGGTCCCTTCGGGCTGAAAGGCGTGGGGGAGATCGCAACCAACGGCCCCGCACCCGCGGTTGCTAATGCGGTTGCGGACGCGTGCGGCATTCGCCTGTTTCGGCTACCCATGACAACGGAACGGATGTTCCTCGCGCTGCAAGGGCAGGAAACACAGTGAGGCTCCAGTGAAGATCCGTTTCAAACTGAACGGCTCAGCCATGCAGGTGGATTGCGCGGCAGATCGACGCGTCATCGACCTGCTCCGTGAGGACCTGGGGCTTACGGGTGCGAAAGAATCGTGCGCCGCGGGCGAGTGCGGCGCGTGCACTATTCTTGTCGATGGGGAAAGCAAGCTCTCCTGCCTCATGCTGGCAGCTCAGCTTGAGGGCCGCGAAATCGCCACGGTGGAAGGGCTGGCTTCTGGGGACCGGTTGCACCCGCTGCAAGAAGCCTTTGTTGAAAAGGGCGCAGTGCAGTGCGGTTTCTGCACACCAGGCGCTGTGCTGGCTTCGCTTGATCTCTTGAAACGAAACCCCAGCCCTACCAGAGCTCAGATCCGTGAAGGACTCTCTGGGAACCTCTGTCGGTGCACCGGGTACCAGAAAATCGTTGATGCAGTAGAAGCAGCGGCGAAGACCATGAGCGAACGGGAACGACCATGAGGCAGGTTCTTCTCCCCCGCACTCTCGACGAGCTTTGGGATTCCCTGGAAGCCGACCCGAACACCGCGGTTTACGCAGGAGGCACCGACCTGCTGGTGAATTTGCGCGCGGGGAGAATCAATCCGAACAAGCTGGTCTGCCTCGAACGCATCGACCAGATCCGGGGAGTCCGAGACGCAGGGGCCGAAGTCTTTATCGGAGCGGCAACCACGCATACCAACCTGCTGGAAGACCCGCTCGTGCGTAGTGAATTATCTGTGCTGGCAAAGGCGATCCGAGTGTTGGCCTCACCGGCGATCCGCAACATGGGGACCATTGGAGGAAATATCGTCAATGCCTCGCCCGCGGGTGACACGCTTCCACCGCTCTATGCGCTCGACGCGGAAGTTGAAATCGTGTCTCGCAAAGAGGCCAAACGAATGCTTGTAGCAGACTTCATCGTGGGTCCGGGCCAAGTGCAGCTTCGCGCGGACGAGATCGTAAAGGGTGTATGGATCCGCAAAGCTCCTGAATTCAATGTGCACCATTTTGAGAAAGTGGGATTGCGCAAATCCCAGGCCTGCGCAGTGGCAAGCCTCGCTGCGCTGCTTCGCGTCTCCAAGGACGGGAGAATCGAGAGCGCTCGGCTTGCGTGGGGGAGCGTTGGTCTCACGGCGGTACGTTCTGCAGAAGTCGAAGAGGCACTCGTCGGCCGGGAGCTGGAGATCGAGAACCTCTCCCAGGTAGCGAGCCTCGTGGAGCGCATCGTATCCCCGATTAACGATGTGCGTGCGAGCGCTCAATATCGCCGGATCGTCGCAGGCCGCCTTCTCCTGCGGCTGGCTGAAAGCCGCGACAGAACATGAAAGATTCGTTACCCCTCAAATGCCGACAGCCTGCAACCCAATCTTCGGGTTCTTAACGATATGGCTGACCAAAACCGACTACTTACCGGCGAATTCCTGGCGATCAACGGAATTATCTTCCTGACGTTCTGCAATATTGCCGTGTTCTTCTCCTTCCAGCAGTACCTGGCGGGCCTCGGCATAGACGACCACTGGGCTGGGACCCTCATCGCGCTCTTCTCCCTCACTGGCCTTGTGCTCAGACCGATTATCAGCCCGTTTTTCAATCCCACAAATGCGAAGAAATGGATCGCAGCAGGCACGATCTGCGTTGTCATCACCCTGCTCATGTACAACCTGGCCGAGGGCATCTGGGGTTTGGCGCTGGTAAGAATCTTACACGGGGCAGCGTATGTGCTCCTGGCCACCGCGGTGGTGGCCAAATTCGTCGGCTGCATTCCCACTGGGAGGAGCGGTCAGGCATTTGGCGTCATGGCCGTGATCACGCTTCTGCCGTACGCAGTGGTGCCGCCGGTGCTCGGACCGTTATCCGTCCACGCGGGCGGATTTGTGCAACTTCTGGACTGGTCTGCCGTGCTTATGGCTTTCAGCCTCATCGTACTCCGATGGGTCGATCACGGGGATAGGGTGTCTCCCGAACTTCAATCTACCGGGCTTCGATGGCGCGAAATCGCGGACAACTTGAAGGATCGTCGCGTGCTGGTCCTGCTGTTTCTACCGCTTGTGCTGTGGACAACCTTCAGCCCGGTGTTTTTCTTTATGCAGAGTTTTGGGGAGCAACTTGGGGTGCCCAATCCTGGATGGTTCTTCACCTTCTCCACGGTCACGGAGATGGCTGTCCGCGTGATCGCCGGCCCGCTGCTGGACAAGTACGATAAGGCGAAGTTGCTGGCCGCATCGCTCGCGTGGCTGGTGCTTGGATACGCAGCCCTAGTGCACGTAAAGAGCGCGGAGGCCCTCTTCGGCATGGGTTTTCTGTTGGGGATCGGCTGGGGAGTGGCTATGCCGCTACTGAGCGGCCTCATGTTCGACATTTCCCTACCTCAGCATCGAGCGCTGAATACCAATCTGTCTACCCAAATGGCTCAAGCCGGGCTGTTCGTGGGACCGATTGTGGGAGGAACCCTGATTTTCCACTGGGGGTTCGCCGCGCTCTATTACGCGTGCGGAGGGCTCTTGCTGATTGGGCTGGCTGCGGTTATGCTTGGACGCCTGAATGTTGAGGCGAGATCGTGAAACCCACTCTGGCGATCGGTTATTGATCATGGAAAAAGAGAACCAGATGAATCCAAAAGAATCAGAATTGAATTACGCAGTGAGCCTCTTCCGGCCCGATGATGCAGAAGGCATCGTGCGGCTGTTCAGGGCTGTATACGGGGAAGACTATCCAATCAAAATCTTTTACGACCCACTCGCGCTCACCAAGGCAAATCAAGAAGGTGATTACTACAGTATCGTGGCCAGGTCCAAGTCCGGAGAGGTCATCGGTGTTGTTCACCTATTTCGGTCTGCTCCATGCCGATCGGTCTATGAGTGGGGCGTGGGGCTCGTGTTCAAGGAATGGCGCAACGTGGGCGTATCGACCGCTTTGGGAAAGTATATGGGAGAAGAGGTGGTCCCCAGGCTTGGGATGCACACGGTATTCGGTGAGGCGGTCACGAATCATCTAACCATGCAGAAGATGATGCCTGAGTACGGGTACCGGGAGACAGCTCTGGAAATCGGGCTTATGCCGGGGGAAGCATTCGCGGGCGAAGGAGTTACCGCGGGCCGAGTGAGCACCGTTCTGGGCTTTCGGTGCTATAAGGACGAGCCTCAGACCGTCTATCTCCCAGCCGTGTATGATGAGGCCCTTAGATTCATGTACTCGGGCGTGACTAGTCAGAGGCGCTTTCGTACGGGGGATCAACCCATTCCAGCGGACATGGTTTCCGACGCGAACATGACGATCTTCGATTTCGCCAAGGTCGCTCGGATCGGCTTTTCTGAGGCCGGGTCGGACTTCGCGGAAAAGCTCGGAAAACTGGAGATCCAAGCTGCTGAGAAGGGAGTGGTTGTCCTTCAGGTCTGGATCAAGCTCACATCTCCGTGGATTGGACATGTGGTGAACAATCTACGAGAAAAGGGCTATTTCCTGGGAGGGCCGCTGCCACGGTGGTTCGATGATGACGGGTTGTTGATGCAAAAGCTCTTATGTCCGCCCTACTTTGAGTCGATAAAGCTCTTCTCGGATCGTGCACAGCGGATTTTGGAGTTCACCAAGGCCGACTGGGAGCGAGCATCCAGCGTCTAAGAGTGTCTGCGGGCAATGCCTAATCCGAATGCGGGAGGGCTTTATTGGAGATAACCCTGAACAAGAGCGGGCAACTGGCCGTCGTTTCGGTTGCAGGCCGTATGGATACGCTGTCTGCCCCTGACTTCGAGAAGAAGCTGCAAGAGTGGATAAGCCAAGGCGAGACGCGGTTCGTGGTGGATTTCGGCAATCTGGACTATATCAGCAGTGCCGGACTGCGCTCTTTGATGGTAGTTGCCAAGGATGTCCGGGCTCGTGGCGGAGAGCTCGCTTGTTGCGCTCTGAAAGGAGTGGTCAAACAAGTGTTTGACGTGTCCGGGTTCAGTGCTCTGTTGCCGGTGTACGAATCGGTGGAGGAAGCAACCAAAGGCCGACAATGACCCACAGCCGAGACGGAGCAATGCAAAACCTCAAGTCGCCTTCGCTCTCGGAAACCCTCCTCCGTTTGTAAATGAAGATCGAATTATTAGCTTCACAAACCCAGGAAACCCAGAACCACTCTCATAGGAGCCTTCGTTCAGGACGCACTCAGTCGCGTTACCTCCGCCCAGTATTCTTGATACCCCCAGCTTCTTTCAGATCCGACCCGCAAGGGAAGAAAACTTCAAGACGATCTTTCTGCTGCATATTCACCGCCAAAGATAAGAGGACTCGCTCTCGATTAATCGGCTTCGCGCTTGTGGCGCCCCATGCCACCACTTGCAGTTGTTGCCGTTTTGTGGGATACATCCATTTCTCCTAATTCGTCCCACAAATGTGGATGTTTCTCTATTAATTTCATGAGCTTGACGACAGCGGCCAACGGTTGAGTCTTCCCCCGTTCATACCGAGAAAAGGCCAATTTCCCGAGTCCAAGTCTTTCTGCCAATTTTTCTTGAGTAAGTTTCAGGACTTCTTTTCGGATGCGCCGAATATCAGCACTGGTCTGCTTTCTTACAGCATCCATCAATTCTGTCTGTGCTTCATCTAGCCGCCTGTTGCTTTCCGAATCCCAGATGCCCTCGTCACAATTCGGACAGAATTCACCCCTTAGATTCTGAACCACCACAGATTTACCACCATAAGAAAGTGTCTCGTCCCGGTTCTGCTCTTCCATTTCTGGATAGCCGCACGCTGGACACTGCATGATTTCACCTCATTTTTCTTTGAACGAAATGATAGGGGGCCGTCCATCGGAATACCCTGTGATCTTGATATAGACAGCCCGCCCGTCCCTGGTCGTACCATAGTATACGTCTTGCCAAACCTTGTTATCTTCATAGGTGGTCATGGATTTATAGAAATCTACCTTTGAAAGAGACAAGACAACCTCTCGCATCTGCTGAGGATTCAAGCCCAAGGCAATTCCTCCGCGCCTGGCCTTTTGCCGTGAATGGATGGACACGTGGGTCAGCAACTATTCTCTTCACCTCTTCAAGATCATAATAGGGTTTGTTCCTCTTCTCCATGCTCCCGAAAATAGCAGGCACCCGAGAACTAGTCAATATGATAAATTTGACAGATTTTTGTGAACAGAGTTCCTTCATGGACTTTTGAACGATAATCCTTGCAGCCTCTCCGCTTACGACACACCTCAGATTTCCAAACTCAGGGACGAGTTAAGCCCCCCTCAAGATGATACGACTCATTAACACTTCCGCAGTGAGGACAAATAGGTCCGTCGGGCCGCTGAATTTCTTCAAGAAAATCCCTTGCTTTTACTTCCGTCATTTCACTGAGTTCCGAGAGATCCATCTTGACAACCCTTTCATCTCATTTTCTAATGATCTACCAACAGAGACGAATGGGTTTGGCAAGCTAGTAAATCTGAATGAAAATAGCCGCGCTTCATAGTCTTGCATTCAAGATCACCCTCCTGGCTCTCATCGGGACTGGAATCGTCCTTTGTTCTGTCATTGCGTATAGCTACTTTGTCTCAAAGCAATTAGTCATCCAAGACGCAGGTCGCACGGCCAAAATCCATGCTCGTTCCGTAGCCAGCAACCTGGACCAAGAAATTCGAGCGGTGGTGGAGGTAACTGAGTGTTTCGCCTCGGTCCTGGAAGAAGTCCGGATCGACAAGCAAGCCCTGATGGCCCTTATCCGCAGACAGGTCGAGCTTCAGGAAGGTATATTTGGCTGCACTGTGGCATTTGAACCGTATGCGTTCGACCCGAAGGTAAAGGATTTTGCCCCGTATTATTGCAGGGCAGGGAAAGGCCTCGAATTCGTCCAACTTGGTACCGACAGCTACAATTATCCCGGAAGAGATTGGTACAGAGAGCCGGTAGACCGCAAAGTTCCTATCTGGACCAAGCCGTACTTCGATGAAGGAGGCGGCAATGTGATCATGACCACGTACTCGCATCCCTTTTTCCAACTGGCGCGGGATGGAGCACGAGGAAGCGTGCGAGGCGTGGTCACCGCAGACGTGTCTGTGGGCTGGCTTACCAGGAGATTGGCGTCCGTAAGGGTGCTTCAAACGGGCTTTTGTTTTCTTGTTTCCAGCGACGGGACTTTCGTAGCCCACCCGAACAAGCAATTCATCATGAACGAGTCGCTGTTCACGCTCGCGGATAAGCTCGCCAGACCCCAACTCCGTTCTATCGGCGAGACAATGCTCAAACAGCAAACCGGGTTCATTGACGCGGGCGAAAGTTTGTCCCGCGCGCCTTCCTTCCTGGCGTTCGCTCGCCTGCCTGCGAACGGCTGGTCTTTGGGCATTGTTTATCCCAAACAAGAGCTTTTCGCGGGCATTGTGGGATTACATCAAACAAGCCTACTCATGGGAGCTGCCGGACTAGTTCTCCTGCTGGGAGTCAGCCTTTTGCTGGCCAGGACCGTCGCCAATCCATTGCGTCGCATGGTCAAGGCCACAAGCCAGGTAGCTCACGGTGACCTGAACGTGGACCTGTCCGCCATTCGGACCAAAGACGAAGTCGGCCTCCTGGCCGAAGCTTTCAGCGGAATGGCCCAGGATCTGAAGAAATATATTCACGATCTCACCGAGACGACCGCTGCGAAAGAACGCATCGAGAGTGAATTGGCGATAGCCGCGCGCATCCAGAAGAGCATGTTGCCCTCGGAAGTGCCGACGTTTCGAGACGGCATGAACCTGGATCTGTACGCGGTAATGTATCCTGCGAAGGAAGTGGGAGGCGATTTCTACGATTTCGGCCGAGTGGATGAAGAGCACCTGTATTTCGCAGTTGGCGACGTGTCCGGCAAGGGCGTTCCCGCGGCGCTTTTCATGGCCACGAGCCTGTCGCTCCTGCGGACGGCGGCTCTGGAAGGTCTCCCGCCGGATCAAGTGCTCACTCGCCTCAATAGAGAGCTTTCACGAGAGAACGAAGCTTGCATGTTTGTCACTATCTTCTGCGGCGTGCTCAACGTGAAAACAGGCAAGCTGATGTACGCTCGCGGCGGTCACGATCCAGCGTTTGTCCTGACGAAAGATCGAGGCCTCGTAGAGCTCAATGAAGCGGCAGCCCCTCTGCTGGGATTGGCTCCGGACCTGGTGTATCCAGGGGCCCACATCGAGCTCCACAGGGGAGATATGCTCTTTACCTATACCGATGGTGTAACTGAAGCTACCAACGTCCAAGGAGACCTATTCTCGTCGGAAAAGTTGCGAGAGAAGCTGCTTCGCCTGCGAATGCGGACTGCAAGGGATCTCGTAGAGCACGTTGGGAACGAGGTGACGGCCTTCGCCGGAGGAGCCACGCAGGCAGACGACATCACCATGCTATCGCTCGTATTCAAACCGGGGGAGGCCGCTTCAGCTCCGCCGGGTTCTCTGGAAGGACGGCAAGATCTTGAATGATCAAGCGGCCGGCCGCGGCACGACGCGTGCTTACAGAATTGACTGGGTCAGCGCTTTGCTCATCATTTCAGTAGCGATGACTCAGGCATATTTGCTTGTCCGCATGGTCGATCTTCCGTACTTGGATGCGCGGATCGAGCTTCATCAGGCGATTATCGAAGGGACTGCGGAATCGCCTTATCGATACCGCGTGCTTGTGCCTCATGCGACAGAAGGCATTATTCGTCTGATAGCCCCCTCTATGGGTTACACGAAGGCATTTGTCGCATCATATCTTCTGTATGATTGGGCAGCGCTGAGTTTTCTCTTTGTCGCGCTGTTTGCCTACCTCCGTACCTGGTTCACGAACGGTCTTTCTCTCGCGGGTGTTTTCTTTGTCGCGGCAACCATCCCGCTGGCGTTTCGACATCAGTTTTTCCAGCCCTGGTCGCTGCTGGAGCCCGGGTTCTTTGCTCTGGCCCTCTGGTGCATACGGATGCGGCGAGAAGCTCTCTTGACCGTCGTGATCGCTCTCGCTGTTCTCACACGAGAGACCGCTATCTTCATTGTATTCGCGTATCTTTTGACAGCAACCGACCCGTCAAATTCACACCCCGACAGATGGTGGCCCCCGAGCCCGCGCACGACCATTCGCTTCTTCCTGTATCTGTTGCTCTGGGTGCTGATCAGTGTCGGATTGAGACTGGCTTTGGGTGAGGCCCCTCTCTCGGTGCCCATTGCCGAAGCTCTTGAGCATAACCTCAAGACCGCTTCCCTGCTTTACACAGCGCGGTCTTGGGCCCTGTTCATGGGCTTCTTCTGGGTCTTGGCCGCGCTGGGGCTCAAGTACGCTCCTCCATTTGTTCGGCGATCGGCCTGGGTG
This sequence comes from Thermodesulfobacteriota bacterium, assembly GCA_049323095.1. Classification (GTDB taxonomy): domain Bacteria; phylum Desulfobacterota; class Desulfomonilia; order Desulfomonilales; family Desulfomonilaceae; genus VGSG01. The sequence goes on along the minus strand of JBMOME010000350.1, from coordinate 13,889 downwards.
ATACCCCCGTACATTTTGGCAGTTCTCACATTCGGTATTTGGTACGAAGTCCGGCTTCTTATGTTCCTTTATCCTGTCTTGATACCCCTTGGGCTCTCTTTTCTGTCGCATCGTATGAATGTTTCGCGCATGAGAGGCGCTGAAGAGCGGTGGTGAATGCGCAGGGCCTGCGTTTTTCGATTGACGGGCCCTTTCCTGTGTGGCAGAAGGATATTAGAAAGGGCAGGTGTTTTTTACAGATGGGCTGCGTGGCAACGGGCCCAGCAAGCGGTTCAGCGGGATAACGTCACGAGACCACTGCATTTTTGTCGTGCGTAACGACATGAACGGGTTCACCGGAGTTTCCGAGGGGGACGAACATGGACGATCAAAAGAAGAATCCTGAGCAGAAGGAGCCGGTCAGCAGGCGAGCGTTTCTCACCAGCCTTGGTAAGTGGTCCTCGATTGCGGTCGTGGCTGCTGTTTCAGGGTTTTCGCCAACTGCGAAAGAAGATCGCGAGTCGGGAATGCCCTCTGAGCAGGCCGTGGACCGGAGCGACGGCAATATAGGGTCCGCGGAGCCTCAATGGTGGCGTCGTGGCTGTCGCGTCTGGGGTAATCGCTGCCGTGTCTGGGGCAATCGATAAGAATTTTGCTCACCTGGTTGAACGATATTGTGATTGAGCATTGAGGACACGTTCCTCCGGACAGGCTCGAAAGGAAACGGCGCGAGGGGTTCCAACCAATAATAGTGGTGTGGCATAAACAGGTTCGCCGGGTTTTCCGAGGGGGACGAGCATGGACGATCAAAACAAGAAACCTGAGCAGAAAGATCCCGTCAGCAGACGAGCGTTTCTCACCAGCCTTGGTAAGTGGTCGTCAATTGCGGTAGTAGCTGCTGTTTCAGGGTTCTCACCTATCGCGAAAGAAGACCGCGAGTCGGGGATACCCGCAGAACAAGCGGTGGGCACTAGCGAAGGCGACCCGGAAGCTGCCGAGCTTCAACATCGTCGCTGGTGGGGGCACGGCTGCCGCGTCTGGGGCCATGCTTGCCGCGTCTGGGGCCATGCCTGCCGTGTCTGGGGAAATCGTTGCCGAGTCTGGGGAAATCGATAAGAATCTCAGTTACTTCTTGGAACGCTCCCGGGATTGAGAATTGAGCACTCGTTCGTCTGAGCGGGCGCAGCGTTTCCCGATGTATAATTACCCGCAAGAGATTCGTGTTGCATCGGGAGCGATTTCACCCCGAATAATGCGATTCGTGTCCAATTCAAAGTTTTGTGAGAAGATCCTCAATCTGAACCCGCGAGGTGCCTTTACTAAGTTGTTGATAACGGCGACAATCCTTCAATCACCGTGTTCAAACTAAAGACTATCCAGTCATGGCAAAGAACATCGAAATTGTGATCAAGCCGACGTTTCGGTGCAATGGAGCCTGTTCGTACTGTAATGTGGCCGAAACCGGTCTGTTTATGGAAGTACCGGTGATTGAGGCAGCATTTCGGCGTCTGGCCGAATACCTTGAGCAAAATCCGCTCGATGAGACCACAATCCTCTGGCATGGCGGCGAACCTACGCTCATGGGCAACTCGTTCTTCCGTAAGGTCCTGGAGCTCCAGCCTTTGATTTCGGGCCATGCAGTGCAGCATGTGATGCAGTCAAATCTCACCCGGATGACCCCCGCGCTGGCAGACACCCTCTGTGAGCTGCTCAACGGCGGAGGGATCGGCACGTCCCTGGACCCGTTCTCTGACTACCGGCGTCTCAAGAATGGTGAGCCATATGCGGAACGCTGGTACGAGGGCTTCGAGCTGGTCAGAAGCCGCGGGTTTCGCGTGGGTATGGTATATGTCGCCCATGGAGAATCCGTGGGTTTTGGGAAACGCATCTATCACTTTTTCAAGAACTTAGGCGTGGACAGCCTGACGCTCATTCCTTTGGAAGAGCCCGCTGGAGAATTTGACGGCGCCCGACTTGACGCTCAATCCTGGGGACGATTCCTTGTGGAGGCTTACCGGGCCTGGGAAGAGGACCATGGTTCGCTGCCGGTGGAGCCATTTGTCGGCTGGGGTGATTTCGCTCGTGAGAAGCAGTCGCCGAGTTGCGGCTTTCCCGAAGGACTTCACTGCTGTGAACCCACGGTGGCTGTTTCGCCCACAGGAGAAGTGTATCCCTGTGTTCGGCTCCTCGACGTGGGCTCCGGTGCAATCGGCAATCTGACGGCTGATCCGTTGGGGAAGATACTTGCTCACCCGGATGCGCTGTGGCGATCACGGCGTAGGGATATCCTGAGAAACGGGGAATGCGCATCCTGCCGCTGGTGGAACCTTTGCGTAGGAGGATGCGCAGCGGCGTGCGGCTCCGGCCGAAAGACTGTTTGGTGCGAGGGGTACAAACTATTTTTCGAGGCAGTCAATGAATGATCCGGTTCTTGTAAGTGTTCCTGCGTCGTTGGCTCGTGAGATCGATGCCGAGGCGTTGATGGTTCGATCGGGACAGAGTGATGAAATAGTGAGCGCGTGCCGGGATCTGGGAACGCGGGTGCAAGGCATAGAACTGAACGGCCTTCCCGAGGATGTACTCAAGCTTGCCGATCTGCCTCAAGATCTGCCGGTAACAATTAAACTCCACCCGCGTGAAGCAGCCCGCGTATACACAAACACATGGATGGCAGACCGCTTTTTGCTGAGTGTCTTGATGGATGTGGATCAGGGTCTGCTCCAGGGGGTGAAGACTGTCACTTCCGCGTCCATTCCTGTCATTCTGAATCTCGAGGAAATCCACGATGTGTCCGAGCTGTTGCCAACGCTGCGGTACTATTTGCATGACAGGCATCTTCGGGTTCCCGTAGAATTTTTTCATTCCGCTTTCATAGGCTGCATGAAGGGCACTCCCGTGTCTCTTCTGCAAATTTATCCTGAATCTCCCACCACGCATTTGTATATCGACCAATCTATGCAGATGACTGCCTCGGAGAGGCTTGCACGCGCAGGAAGGTTTTTCGGCGATGTTTCCCAGGGTGTACATGTTGATACTGGTGCCGCGGCGTACACAGAATTGATCGACCACAAGAAAAACTTGTTTGTAAGTGGCTCTCAATGCGCCTCGTGCGAGGCGTTCGACCTTTGCGAAGGCTATCTCCGCTTTGTAGACCCCGGGTTCAAGTGCGAACCGTTCTTCGAGGTCTTCCTCGAAATAAAAGCAAAGGCGCAGGAGATGGCAGAAGACTTACGAGAGGCGGATGTTGCACAGGAGTGACGCATGTTCGGTCGCGAAGTAAGCATCATATTCGTGCCGACCGTGCAATGTGATTGTCGTTGCGATCATTGCTTCCAGCCTCGAACAAACGAGACAATTACTCTCGAACAATTGTCCACCGTTTTTCAGCGCATATCGACCTATCTCGCCCGCGTGGGCGTAATAAATGCGGACATATATTGGCAGGGCGGAGAGATTATGACCCTGTCGCCCGAATGGTGCATTCAGGCCGGCCGGCAAATCGACACGTTACTGCGTGCCAATAATCTGAGCGCGAAGCATTTCCTTCAGACGAACCTCATGGGATACAGCCCGGCTTGGGATCCCGTGATCTGGGAGCTCTTCGATGGAATGCTGGGTTCGTCCCTAGACTTTCCGAATGTTTATCGTCGGTATCGGGGCCTTTCGGGCGAAGCGTATAATGAACATTGGATAGGCCGTTTCAAAGAGGCGACCTCCCGAGGCCTCCAAGTGAGCGTTATCTCAGTCCCCAACAAAAGCACGTTGGATGTATCGCCTCTTGATTTCTATCACTACTATTTTGACGAACTCGGCCTCAAGAGCCTCCAATTGAACACTCCCTTTGCAGCGGGACCGTCGTCCCATCTGGCCGGTGAGATATTTCTCGATGCGCCGCGACTGGGCGATTTCCTGGCAAACTTGTTTGATGTGTATTGCTCTCGCGATGACGGAGTGACGCTTGACCCCTTCAAAAGCATTGTCGACCGACTGGTGTTGGGGGACAACGCGGCCAAGGTGCCGTGCTTCTTTTGTCCCAATTGCGTGAGCAGCTTCTTTTGTGTCGGTCCGGGAGGAGAAATCGGCCAATGTGACGCGTGGCTCGGATCGTATCCCGAGAAGAACTTCGGCAACATTCTGGAAACTCAGGATCTGGGCGACATATTGATTTCATCCAACCGCCTGGAGCTGGCCGCGCGAACGGAGAACCTTATCCGGAACTCCGAGTGCCTCGAATGCTCCTATACGTCGCTTTGTAACGGCGGCTGCCCTGTTCGCACCAAGAGCGCCAAAGGGGACCCTAATCATAGCGACCCACAATGCGAGGCTTACAAGAAGATGTTCGAGGCCGTGGACAAGCATGTGCGCACCGAACCTCACCTCTGGAACAAATGGAGTTCGTGTTCTCCCCCTGAGGCGAGATCGCTGGTCTGGGGTTGGTCGGAACCCGGCGCGATTGTGTTCTCAAGCTTCGAGTGCACCAATAATTGCATCTTCTGTGCTCCCGCGCATGACCGAAGCAAGAATCCCCCGGATCTGGACCGGCAAGTTTTCGATTTCATTTCCGAGTGCGCGCAATCCGGCGCCAAGACCCTGTTTTTCACCGGCGCGGGCGAGCCCACGCTCAATCCCTCGCTCGTTGATTACGTGCGTTTTGCCAAACGGCTCGGCATACAAGAGCTTTTCATGTTCACCAATGGCTACGGAGTTACGGAACAACTGGTCGAGCGATTGCGGGATGCCGGCCTCGAAAACTATTGGGTATCCATTCACGGAGTCGGTGAAACCCACGATCGAATCGTGAGCAGAAAAGGAAGCTACGTCCAGGCTTTCCGGGCCCTAAGTTTGATTAATGACAGCTCGCCTCGGCGCCTCAATGTGAACACATGCCTCAATATGCTCAATGTGGATGAGATCGAACGCCTCATGGACAAAGTCCTGGGCTTTCCGAGGACTACTGCGCACTGTCTCTGTCTACCCGAATGGGACGGAAACGCTTATACCAACAGAGACAAAATGTGTCGCCTGCCCTATCTGAAGGAGCGCCTCGGCTCAATCACTTCCAGACGTTACCCGCTTACCATACTTGACAATGTGCCCCACTGCGTCGCTCCGCACCTACCCCATATCGGGAATGCGGCCGACGACCTTCGTATCAAGCGACGAGACACGGACCAACTGGTGAGCAATCGTCTCAACATGGGCCATAACGCTATTCCGGAGCCATGTTCGATGAAGAGTTGCCCCCATCTGGAAACCTGCGTGGGCGTGGATCGGCGCTATCTGGAAGAATATGGTGACGATGAAATTATCGCACTCATCGAGGAGGCTTAACCGCTGTAACAACCTCGGGCAGGGGGACCTGTGCAGCCCCGGAAAAAATCAAACCGGAGGGCAAAATGCATAGCACCTCGCCCGCCGGTTTGCCGGTACAATGGCCCCTCCCTCCCCCGAGGTTGAGGCCAGGCCCCTCCCTACCATCACCGCGCGACCGAGTCAAGTTACTTCTTTAGGTTAGAAAAAATCTTTCTAGTAAATTATGAGATCGCTGCCGCGAAACGGCTATCCACCTGAGATTCCGCCGGAAATGCTCGTGCGTCATGCGAAGCTGTATTCAGACCTATGCGCGGCCAAACGATGAAGAGTCATCTGAATGAGACACGGACCTGCCAAAGCTCAGGTCCGTGGCACCCCGGGCCGATATTGATTGGATGCTGGGTGCCACTGACCTGGGCACCAGGTCAGTGCTGCCTTGGTTACAACATCACCTTCACGTTCTGAAAGCGAACCGGTATCAGACTGTGACTGTGCCGCAGAACTTGAGTACACAAAAATCCCCCTCAGCTCCGTTCTGCAAAAGGGCTTCGGGGGATTTCCGATCGATAGCACTGCGGCCTTATACGTGGCCGATCTAGAAGCGTTCTCGTATTACTGCTGGCCGCCGCCCGGATAGTACTGCGCTCCGCCTTGATATCCCGGCTGCATCGGCTGGAATTGGCCTTGAACTTGGCCTCCGTATGCCTGCTGTCCGGGCTGAGCGTAGCCCTGGGGTGCGTAACCCGCCTGGGGGGGAGCAGGCTGGGCGTAGCCCTGGGGATAGCCATAGCCTGTCATGGGCTGCTGCTGAGGTGCGGGCTGAGCATAGGGCTGGCCGTAGTAACCTGCTTGAGGCTGCTGCTGAGGATAACCTTGCGGGTAGCCGCCCCCCGGGGCCTGACCGCCGGAATACGTCACGTTGGCGGGAGGATATCCCTGGGGGCTCCCATAGCCGCCGTACTGCGTAGCGGGGGCGCCTTGGTAGTATCCCTGCTGCGGCGCCTGAGTCGCTTGACCTGCTTGCTGCCCGCTAAACTGCTGTTGCGGGGCCCCAGTGTAATAAGGGTTGAACTGATAAACAGGGTTGCCTGTCCACCAGGCCCGGATATCGCCGATCGCGGAATTCTCTATCGCGTCCCTGCTGGCGCCACCTGAAAACAGGTAGTCCAGGAACCCGTACGACGGAACCGCCACAAACGTCAAAGCTGCAACCGTGAGAAGCAGCATGGTTTTCTTCATGGTAGCCTCCTGATTCGCGGCAAGGGCAATGAGAATGCGACCGGCCAATTCGCTCAAGCGGAGGGCCGGATTCTCATCGGTCCCAGCGTTGCATCTCCTCTGGTCCATGCCTGGCTGACGAGCCCGATGGATCGCTCAACACGTGCGCTTTAGCTCAGGGCATTGACCTAGAGTGAGAGCCGCATCTGAAGCCGCATTCAATGAGAAGCATTCCCTTCAAGCGGATGGGCAGATTTCGCCCTGATATTCGCATGATATCCTGATCTGCACCGAAAGTCAATCGACCCAAATGAAGCTATAGCTTTCGTGGAACCTGAGGAAGCTCTCTGATGGCATGAGAAGTATGTAACACAAGGAGAGAATCAGCGAAGTTCTGCGAGCGATCCAGGCATCCGGGGGACATCGGCGTGGCGGGGGGTCAGGCGATCCATAGTTTCGAGATGTTCCTGCACCACGGCCTGAAATCGGTCTTGCAGGAATTTAGCGACCCTGGGGACGCTCGTAACCATCTTTGCGTTGAGCACTGTCTGAGGATTCTTGTTCTTGCCGCCGACCAGCACTTCGAAATGGAGATGAGGCCCTGTCGCGTCACCGGTCCTGCCCACAAGTCCGATCTTCTGGGTCTGTTTGACCCGCTGGCCCTTTTTGACAAGTATCTTACTCAGGTGCCCATAGCGGCTCTCAATTCCATTGTCGTGGGTTACGCAGACAAAGTTCCCGTACCCATTTCTTGAGCCCGCGAAGTTTACCACCCCGCCCGCAATCGACATGACGGGCGTCCCTATGGGCGCGCCATAATCCAGGCCGTGGTGCATGCGCACGCAATTATGAATGGGATGGCGCCTCATCTTGTATGAAGACGTTACACGGAGCACGGTCAAGGGTGCACGGAGAAAGTCCTTCTTCAATTCGGCGCCAGTCTCATCATGGTACTTTTCCCCGAACAGGTACGCCGTCTTTCTGCCGGTCTTCTTTCCTTCATAAACGGCGCATAGTATGCGGCCATATCCTGAAGGGCGGTCATCTGCATATCTACGTTCAAACAGAACCCTGAGCACATCACCGGTCTTCGATTCGGCCTGAAAGTCGATGTCCCATCGGAAAACGTCTCTGATTTTCGCAGCAAATTCCCCGGTCTCTCCGCTCTTGAGGATCGATTGCATCAGGTTATGCTGCACCTCGATGACCCGACAGGTTTTGGTCAAACCCAGGACCACGTCTTCTTTCCAGGAACGGATCTCGGGACCGCACTGTTCCGCATGGTAGACTTCAGCAGCGCTAAGCCCCAGCATTGCCTTGAGAAACGCCCCCTCATTGTCCAAGGTAATGCTGTACCAAGCTCCCTCCGGGAGCGGCGCGTCACCGTCATAGGGCTTGCCCCTGGCTGCTGCTATGGCTTCGGCGAGGCTGTACGTGACCTTGCGAACCGACGCCTCATCATTGAGCTGTGCCATCATCAAGGAATACAGAGTATCTTCCGGGCCGGCCGTATCGAAATCTTCCACTGTGCCACGCTCGGATTCAGCCTGCTCGTCCGCGACCTGGTCGTGGACCGCAGGGCATGAGTCGGAATCGCCTGTGGTTGACTGGTTTGAAGAGAGTGCTGAAACGGAAGGAAAGTGTGCGATGAGACCCGGCACGCAGATCAGGTACAGACCCACTGCGATACACGCAAGTGCGAAGATGGTGACCAGGAACGCACGGGCCGAATGCCCGTAAGGCGTGCGCAGTCTGATCCTTTGTGGGGAACGGTTGTATCCCACGATCCTCTCTCCATACCTCCGAACGCGGAAAAGGTAGCATTGAACCTACCTGAAGTCAATAGATAATCGAAAAAGCTATGAGGGATTCGGCCCAGCGCCCTTCAGATAAATCTGGAACATTTCGAAACACCAAGTGTCGGACTCATCAACAGCAATAAGGAAGCCCTTTTCGTAACACATGTTCGGGGCCGAGGGTAAGACCCTCTGATGGGGGAGGGAGTGAGCGATGGAAACGAATCGCGCAGAGTGGCTTGATGAGTTCGCCGTGTCATGTCGCGTCTTCAAAGGCCGATGGAGCATTCGGCACTGCCTGCGCATGTACAATGATATCAAAGACCTGAAAATCCGCATGGCCTCCAGGGCGCATGGCAAGGTGACCAGGTACGAGTCCGCATACAACCCATGCGAGAAGTGCAAGATCCTGGCCGCGTACCTGAAAGCCCAGGAAGCCAACGAACGCCTGTACAAAGACGATTCCGAAGAGACCCCGTTCGATCAGGCCTGGGCTGTTTGACGGCTTCGGACATCCGCTTTGTGACCTCGGCTATTTTCTCACGCCAGTCTCCTCCCCTATCCGACCGACCGAGATGCGGTTTCCTACGGGAACCGCATCTTTTGCGTTCTCTTGGCAAGCGATGTAGCGGGGTGGAATTAGGGTTCGTCTCGGCCAGTCTCTTTGAGAATAACGTTGAGGACTTCGTTCATCCCGCCCCATCTCTTTTCCGGTTCCTTTTCGAGGCAGCCCAGGATGAGCGGTTCGAGCCAGTCGGGCACTTCAGGGTTTACAAGTCTGGGCGGTGACGGAAAGACCCTGGTCTGTTGGAACTTGTAGTCCTCGAATGACGGGCCTTCAAATGGGTAGTCTCCCGTAGCGATGAAATAGAGGATCGCGCCGACAGCATAGATGTCTGCAGCTTTCTCCATGGCGGTGGGCGCCTTGAGACGGAAGAACTCAGGCGGCATGAATGCCGGCTCCATCCCGGGATCTTTCCATCGAGGCTCCCGAGCGAGGATGAACGTCCTGAAAGCCTGATTGTATCCCAGGTTCGCTATCTTGGGAGTCGTTGCATCTTCCTGGAACAGCACTGTAGACGGCTGTAAATGCAGGTGGAGAGTTCGCCGATACTTTCCGTCCAGTCCGATATAGTTGTGCGCATGGGCCATGCCGCTCACGATGCCCTTGATCCATCCGAGCCTGACCGCAAAGTTTGGCCGACGCTCGGGCGCCATCACATCGTCGAGGGTGTACGGATAGAGCGGATGAATGTTTGCCCGTGCTCGTCGGGGGCCGATGACTTCGCCTTCATTCTCGAGAATATTCTCGTGAATAATATTGAAAGCCACTTCAGCCACCTGCTCCAGGAACTGCCTCAATTGCTCCGGCCCTAGGAACCCTTTGCTGAAATCCCTTATGAGATATTCGTCCCCGGTATTCACCTCCACGCCCACGTGCCATGAACCCCAGCCATCGGTTCTCAGCACTCGCAAACTCTTGTAAGCCAGGCCTCCTGTGGCGGGCTTGTAGAGCTCTTCATCTTTGTACTGAATCCGCGGGCCTTTCATCGAATGCGAGACAAAGGTCGTAACAGGCTGTTCGGTCACCTTTCGGCCTACGGATTCCACACGCTCCACGATCCGCGCCTTCACTGCGGCAGCAGCCTCGCGGGCCGCCTTTTGTGGACGGCTCTCGGGCTCGGGCTCGGCGATCTCTTCGGGAAGGGGTTCGTCCGAGAGGATTTCCGGAAATCCCAGCTCGTGGATCGAAGGCTGGCGAGGGGCCTCTTGTTTCGTTGCTGGAGGGGGCGGAGGCACGGGCTTCGGCTTGGCGGCGGGAGTTGTGAGCCCCTCTGTCGGCTTGTCATCGGGTCTATCGAGATCTTCCCAGTCTGTATCTCCAGGCAGTTCAGTGATTACTCGCTGCTCTTCGCCGCGTGCCGGCCCAGGAGCCTTCGTTGGAGCCGGCTTGACGGGCGCGGATGGCCGAACCTCTCTTCCGCCCTTGTTCGGAAGCATCCCTGTAAGATTGTGTGCCTTCGCCAGTTCGGCCGCTTGCCGGGTCACTTCTGTGTCATCAGGCTGCAGGTGGGATAGCGCCAGCAGATGTTCCAGTTGCCTGGCAGGTTCACCTCGCTTCGCGTACGCGTTGGCAAGAGCTCGCTGGATCTGCGCATTGCCGGGCTCTCGTTTCGCCACCGACTCCAGCACATGCACCGCCTTGTCATCGTAAGCCTCGCGTTTGACCAATTGTTTGAGGATCTTGACGATGAGCTCACGGTTGCCTTGCCGGATTGTCTCTTCAATGAGGTTGTTGTCGATGACGCACTGAGCAAGATCGGAGAGGTAGTCGTGATTCGCACTGTCCAATTCATGAAGCAGTCGTAGCTTCTCCATGTATCTGGGGAGGTCTCCCCTGGTGAGGTAGACCGTGGCGAGCATCTTGTTCACGCCCACCGCGCGGGGCAGGAATTCCAATACCTTTTCATAAGTGGCCACCGCGTCCGAAGTTACTTCCGAGCGAGCCAGGAACTGTTGAGCCATTTTCTTGATGATTTGAGGGTTGCCTTCGCTGAGCGCGTGGGCAACTTTGTCGCTATCGATATAGACTTTGGCCGCTTCTTCGGTATATTCCTCCGCGTTCTGCCGATCCAGTTGGGTAAGCACGGTGAGTTGGCTCACTGCCCGTCGGTAATCATTGTCCTGGCGGTACTTTTCGGCAAGGATACGGTGCAGGCGCTTGTCGGTGCGGTCATATTCCAGACATTTCACGTAGATACGTTCGGCCTCGGGCGTAAGGGCTCGGTCTTCCAGGAATTCCTCGCAGATCGCTGCGATAAGCGCCTTGTTGGATGCCTCCACGGCCAGACCTGTCTGCCCGTCCGCAACAAGAAACTGCACTGCCGATGGGATCAGCGTCCGATCAACGTGGCCTGATTCCAGGACCTCCACCACATGCTTGACGTAGTTCCGGTGCTGTTTCTGGTTGCGGTAGATGTCGATCAACTTCCTGTGGATATCGAGGCTTGCCTCCTCATCGATGGGGCCTTGCAGGAGCTGTTCGTAGATGGCTGCTGCTTGTTCCTGCTGGCCCAACGAGGTCATGAGATCAACGCCCAGCGCGTGATCTTCAGCTCCTTTCAGTCCCCCCAGCGCACGCATCTTCTCCCAGCATTGAGCGGCTTCCCGGAGTTGGTCCGTCTTGCGGTAGCAGACCGCAAGTCGCCTGTACACGTCGGGGTTGCGAACATCGCCCCCCTGAAGGGCCAGGTACTCAGTGAATTCCTGGATAGCTTGGGCATAATCACCAGCGCGGAAAGATTCCTCCGCGTTTCGGATCGCTGCTGCTGTCGCGGCGGCCCGATCTTCTGCTCGTTTCGCTCTCCTGGCCTTCAGTTGAACGAACGCAAATGCGGCCAACACCGCGACCAGCAGCGCCACCCCGGCCAGAATCAACGGCCAATTGGGCCCCAGGGCTCTGGGGAGGCGCCACGGCACCGTGTGGGCTTGCAGGACATATCCGAAGGTCAACTGTTCGGGGATTCGCACCCGATAATAGTCGCCTTCGCGGCCTACCACTTCCAGTACGTCTCCGTGAAGCGCGATCGCCAAGACATCGGCCCCACGCCGAGGCGAGCTGAGGATGTTCGTGGAGAGGTTGTCCGGAGCCTCTATTTTGACCGCTTCGGGAAAAGTCTTATCCGCCTTCTTGTCCGCCGTCTGCGGCTGAGCCCCGACGGCCCATGCTGGGCACAGGCATAGAATAACGAGCAGCGGGAAGATTCTTCGGAGTGCGAAGCGTTTCAAAAGAGGTTCCCTCATGTGCAAGCAGTGGTTATATTAGTAAGTCAAGATACGAGGAAGTCGCGCGGGACGCCGTCGCGGCTTCGTCGAATGCGCTTGGACCTTGGTCGTGCCGACAGCGGCTATATGCAACCCTGATCGATCCCTGCATTTTCATAATTGTCGGGGACGATTGCTACTCCGCGCGGTATCTCTACCTTATCATGAATCGCAGAAACTCGCAAATTCATAAAGCTTTCGGGCACCAGTGAGCCCGGATTGCACAGGAGCATGAAGAAGATGGAACAACGAGCGCTACAGTTCGAACAGGGGCCCATACGGCCGCCCAGCGAGGCCGGCAGCCTTCTCATACGAGTCACCAGGAACTGCCCCTGGAACCGGTGCGTATTCTGCTCAACCTACAAGGGCCAGAAGTTCTCCCGCAGGTCTCTGGAAGAAATCAAGGCGGATGTGGACGCGGCAAAAGCCATTGCAGATCGGATCAGAGAGATCTCCTGGGCCACCGGTGACGGCGGCGCGATCACCCGACGAGTCATGGCCAATATGTACCAGGACCCTCAGGTCAACGACTGTTTCGGCTCCATCGCTCTCTGGCTGGCCCACGGCGGCGAGACCGTTTTCCTCCAGGATGCCAACTCCTTGATATTGTCCACCGACTCCCTGGTAGAGATCCTTGGCTATATCAGGGGCCAATTCCCGCATGTGAAGCGTATCACCTCTTATGCTCGGGCCCTGACGCTCAGCCAAAAGAGTGTGGAGGACTTCAAACGACTGAAAAAAGCCGGCCTTACACGACTCCATGTGGGCATGGAATCAGGCTCGGACACGGTCCTTCAGATGATCCAAAAGGGCGGGAGCGCAGCGCACATCATCGATGGCGGCAAGAAGGTGGTCGAAGCCGGAATCTCACTCTGTCTGTACATCATTCCCGGGATAGGCGGCCGGATGCTCAGCCGCGAAAACGCACTGGAGTGCGCCCGAGTAGTGAACGCGATCAACCCCGATTTTGTTCGCTTCCGGTCCCTGTACGTAAAGCGGGGCAGTCCCCTGTGGCAAATGACCGAAGATGGCAATTTCGACATACCCGACGAGGATGAAATCGTGCGTGAAATAAGGCTCTTCATAGAGAGTCTGGATGGCGTCACCACCACTCTGGTGAGCGACCATATTCTCAATCTTCTTCAGGAAGTGGAAGGCAAACTGCCCGAGGAGAAGGAGCGGTTGCTGGGAATTATCGATGCATACCTCAACCTGCCCGACGAGGACCGGCTCATGTTCCAGCTCGGCAGGCGCGGCGGCGCCTTCATCACCCTGGCTGAGTTCCAGCGGCCCGGAGTGAAGTCACGCCTGACCGCGGCAAAGCAGCAGATTGAGCAGGAAGTGCCTGGCGGCATCCCGGAATATATCCGAGAGATGAAGAGACGTTATATCTAGCGCGTCCCGGAGAACTTCTGTTGTAATTACTAGAATTCCTGTCCAATTTGCAGCGGCGGCAACCCGTCATTCTTGCCAATGGCCTTGATCTATCGGTCACAGCGGAATCTGAAAATGCTCGTACCGGATTCAAGTACCCGTCACCCCGGCGAAAGCCGGGGTCCAGTGATTCTGTCTGGATTGCGGCTTCCGCCTATAGGCGTTAAGTTAAGCAGCTCGGTTCTTTCGTCCGTCATTCCCGCGGAGGCGGGAATCCAGTCTTTTCAATATGTTCTGGACCCCGGATCAAGTCCGGGGTGACGGGGTGGATTTGAGTTAACTATTTGAAATCACATGCCGAGATCCTTTAAGTTAACGCCTATG
>JBMOME010000349.1:0-3757 GCA_049323095.1 Thermodesulfobacteriota bacterium | reverse complement strand
CGATGGGCCTAGCGCCGATTGCGCAACCTCCGGGCAAGCTGACGTCAGCTTTTCCTTCACGAGCCAACAGCGGCCCCAGGACCATGACCGAGGCCCTCATGGTCTTGACCAACTCATATGGCGCAGTGTGATCGGTAATCTCCCGCGCCTTAATTCGGAGCATTCCTGGAGTGAAATCGTCCAGTTGAGCCCCGAGTTGTAACAACAACTGCTTGGTTGTGCGAATGTCACGCAGAGCCGGAATCCGGTGCAAGATCATCTCGTCGCTGGTGAGCAGAGAAGCACACATTAGAGGCAGGGCGGCATTCTTTGCGCCGCCGGCTTCCACCGATCCCTGAAGAGAATTACCGCCTCTGATGATGAGTTTTTGCATCCGACTCAACCTGTTGAAAACGTAAGGAGCTACAGAAGCAGCCGCGTGAACCACTCTGCGTATACCATCTTCGATCCGCCCGCGCAACAGCCCGGGATTGGCACGCATTCAGGTAAGCAGAGAAAGAGTGTTATTACGAGTCACGCGAGACGCGAGAAGAAGCAATCCTGTAGGGGCGCATGGCCGAGGCTGTCTTGGATCTACGATTCCAACCAAGATCGTGCCACGATTAGTGAAACAGGTTCAAACTGGGTGGCCCCGACGTCACACGTCGGGGTCGCGAAGCGACAGGAAGCGACGCCGATAACACATCGAAGCTACTGGTAATACACTCGACCGGATGCTTCACGACAAGAGCGCTTCTTGTGCCTTCGGTACCGTGATCGCGCGTCCCGCGGGAACGTCCCGGCCACCCATCGTGGCACGATGTGCCCGTTGCCAAGGCTTTTGAGACAGCCTCGGCCATGCGCCCATTCTGGATTCCCGTCCCCGCTTTCGCGAAGACAGGCTTTCACGGAAATGACGAGGGGATTGCTTCGGGCTATGCCCTCGCAATGACAACTCTCAGCAATGTTATATTATTTATGGCGAATTCCTACGAGATAGGCTCGTGCCCGTACGTAACTGCATAGTCACTTCTGAGGAGAAGCTCGGTGGGTATGCCGGTGGACCGTGAAAAAGGGCATGGGGTGTCAACTCCGTTGATATGGGCGTCCACAATCTTGACAGTTAAATTCAAGGGCAAAGATCGTGCCAGAGACGCATCACGTGTGAATACGGCCAGGAAAGCGCTTGCAAGAGCTCACAGGTATGGTCCAAGTCTTGCACCCTCTTAAATCAACCATATCCATCCTCCCTGTAAGCAAGCCATCGTTCAGGGGGTGGCAGATCTCCCGGCTCCGGAAGGCCGAAAGGGGACCTCTTCGTTCGAGGGGGTCCCGCGGAGTTCTGGGTACTTATGTCTTATGTATGAGAAGGAGTTGTGGAATGACTAAGCCCGAAATCGTGACCCGCATCTCTCAGGACGCCGGCATCACCAAAAAGGCGGCCAACGCCGCTCTCTCCAGTCTGGTGCAGGCAGTGCACTCCGCTCTTAAACAGAAGAACGGAAAGATCCGGATTGCAAATCTGGGTACATTCAGGGTGATCGCGCTGAAAGCCCGCAAAGGGGTGAATCCACGAACGGGAAAGCCCATGACGATTTCTGCGATGCGAGTGCCGCGATTCAGTTCGTCGGTATCCCTCAAGGATAGCGTTCAAAAGAAGAAATAGCGTTTACAATTCTTCCGTAGTTGTGCGATATTGATGCCCCTCTCGATGGGGCAATGGGGATTAGTATTTCCTTTTGCCGGACTCGCAAACCTGGCGGCCGCGCGGCTGGTAGGCTTGCGTATTGGGGTATGTGTATGGCGCGATGTTCCGTGGTCGTTGCGCTTATGCTCGGGCTGTGCCTTGCCGGCAGCCTGGACAATTCTGCGTGGGCGACCAGTCCCAGACTAATGCTCTATGGCCGTGCCAAGCTCCATTTGGTGGAATCGGTCAACCTGTGCACACTCCGAATGGTTGATACGGGCCAAGTGGTAGCTGTGCGGCTGGTCGGCGTAGGTTCGCCCCTCAACCGGGACCGCCTGAAGAGCGCTGACCCGGCCCTCGTGCGGCACATCAGACAAAAGCGCCTGTGGCAATCCGCGAGCAACGCCCTTGAGTCTCTGCTCCACGGCAAGACCATTGACGTCTGGATCAGGAAGTGGGACCGGTACGACGATAAGAAGCGCCTCCTTGTGTGCCTCAAGGTGCCCGACCAATCGGGAGCGCCCGTGGACGTGAACGGAGAGATTATCCGAAGAGGTCTGGGATTTGTAACACGCGACTACGTGCACGTGACTTTCGCCGAGTACAAGCTCCTTGAGCAGGAAGCTCGTGTTGACCGCCGAGGCTTCTGGGCCGGACTCCCTCGTAGAGAAGCCCGCCGCTGATAGGGTAGGGATTCGCTTTTGGGAAGAAGTGCCGGGGGAACCCTTTTCGGGGGGGGGAAGAAGGGGTTCCCCCGGACCCCTTCCCAGATTACTTCATACCTATGACAGAGCGGCGCTGATTGCCGAAAGTCATTGTCTCAGCACGACTTGAATCGGCCGCGTCGTCGAACAGCATCAGGGTATGTCGTCGGCCGTTTACTCCACAATCGTTTTGAATACCCCGTAGACTTTGATAGTTTTTGGCCATTTACCCCATTTCTCAAGGAACTTGGGGTGGGTAGCCTCCTGTAAGCACTCGAAGTCGATCCTGCCTTTGATGACGTCACCTTTCCGGAAGACCTGCTTGTCCAAAGTCAACTTTTGGCGGTTTGTCGTCCATATGAAATCTGCCCTCTCCATTGGTCCTTTGTAAAAAGTCCAGTACTGACACGTGAACATACCGCTTTTCACCTGAACTCTCAGCTTATCATTGAAACCCGGACAATCGTGATGAAAGAGAAAATCGATGGTATTCCTATCGACCAACCTAGCCTCACAGAATTCGACCGGATGCTCGGTCCCCAGAGAGGTGGAACGACAGTTGGCTGTATGCTTCAACAGCGACGGGTCTTCCCCTTCTGACGTCTTTCCGCCGGCAGCAACTTGGCGTTCGTACGGATAGCCCCACGCATCCGAGTCGAACCACGTGTCTGTGAGCTTTCGTTCGTAACCGAGCTGGGTCCGCATCTGAGCCGGTTGCCCCGGCGGAACTCGCCACGGATCGTAGCCATCTTCACTGCCAAAGCCATGATCGAGCAGCAGCAGGCCCAGGACCGGAACTACAGCCGGCCACCACTTCGTAATGACGAGACTGCGTGGGATCTTCATGTGTTCTTCCTCCTCCTCTAGGCAGGAGCATAACGAGAGGGATCCGTCTCTATCATTCAGGCGGTATTAATTCTGCGCACTCCGGTCAGGTTGGAATATTCGCGGGTTTTTTCAATTGAAAGGTGCGTCGGCCCAAGGCCGGCTCACTCTTCGGCAAAGGGGTTTCTCGCCAGCCGGCATGTGCAATTGCCTTCATCTCCGCTGTTCCACTCGTTGATGATCTTTCTGAGCCCGGCCTTATCCAGGTCGAGGTACTTTTTCACGTCTCCCTGAGTGAGCAGGCGCATCTTGTAGCAGAAGAAAACCGCTTCTTCCAGAAGCGCGGGCGTAAAAGGAAGCCGTTCCTTGAGCAGCCCGTGGCGGTCGAGCAGATCCAAAATCCTAGAGTACGAAGCTCTTAATCTTTCCGGGCTTGCCACGTTCATCGCGGGCATCTCCATGAGGCTGAGCAAAATGATCTCCTTTGGAGTAGTCCACCGTCGCTCTTCAGAGTTCCCTGATAAAAGCGGACCTTGCTCACTGTTGGGGCCCCTGATCTTCG
>JBMOME010000348.1:0-3771 GCA_049323095.1 Thermodesulfobacteriota bacterium | reverse complement strand
AAATCATGAATTTGCCTCGGAGGGCTGCCGGACGTGAGCCCACGTTTGCGGTGCTGGCCACGAGCGGCGCACGCACGGTTGGGCTGTTGGTGGAAGAGTTGATCGGAGAACAGAACGTGGTGATAAAGCCGTTGGCCGAGCACGTGTTCCGAGGACGGGGACTGGCAGGCTCTACAATCCTCGGCGACGGCACGATTGCGCTGGTGATGGATGTGGGCGAGCTTGTGGAAGAGATCATGGCGAGGCAGCGGCTGGCCGGACAAGCCAAGAATCACTCGACTGAAGCCGGTGGCCGGAAGTCCCCTAAGAGCCATGACTGAAAGGTGCTGACGCTCAATGGGCCAAGTCATATCTATAGTGAGCCAGAAGGGCGGCGTGGGAAAAACATCGACCGCCGTGAATCTGGGCGCGTGCCTCTCGGCCATGAAGCAAAAAGTGCTCCTGATGGAGCTTGATCCTCAGTGCGGCCTCGCGCGCTGTTTTCGCTTGGACGCGCCGCATGTCCAGTTTGGACTGCTGGATCTTCTCAGGGACGGAGCCGCGCCCTCTGAAGTGGTGTATCTCAGCCACCGTCGATTGCCCAACCTGGACGTGATTCCTGCAAATGTGCAGTCGTCCGCGGATGAGATGGCTTTTGTCGGCTTGCTCCAAGACCGGCGGGACCTTTTCACCGAGACCTTGGACCAGATCGCAACCGGCTATGACTACGTATTTATCGACTGCCCTCCCCGGCTGGACTATCCCACCACCACCGCGCTTGTGGCCTCAGACTTCTATTTGGTTCCCATCCAGTGCGAATACGCGGCCATGGCAACCGTGGGACGGGTGTTGCGAGCAGCCCTTGAAGTCAAGCGAAGAATCAACCCGTTGTTGGGGATCTACGGCTTCCTGATCACGATGGCGGACAAGCGAGCCTCGTTTACCATCAAAATTATCCAGGAAGTGCGCCAGTACCTGAAGGAACGCGTCTTCAAAACCGTCATACCGCGTGATCCTTATTTGGCTGAGGTACCCAAACGCGGAGAGCCCATCCTGGCCTACGAGCTTGAATCGCCCGGGGCCAAAGCATATATTAGGTTAGCCAAAGAAATTCTTACCGGAGCAGGCCACCCTTAGAGATCACCTGAATGAACTACGCACCGAGTAATCACCATATACGAGTCCTCGTAGTCGATGATTCGCCTCTCATGATTCGCCAAATCACCACCTTCCTAAGGGAAGCAGAAGGCGTGCAGGTGGTGGGGCACGCGCTGGACGGGGAACAGGCACTGGCGAAGGTCGCACAACTCAAGCCCGATGTGATCACCCTTGACGTGGAAATGCCCCGTATGAACGGCATCACCGCGCTCAAGCACATCATGGTGAAATACGGCATCCCCACGGTCATGATTAGCGCGCTGACCACCGAAGGGGCCAGAATCACGTTCGACGCACTCAAGTACGGCGCAGTAGATGTGATAGCAAAACCTTCTCGTCGAGCGGATGAGAGTCTCGACGCACAGAAGAACGATATTGTTGCGAGAGTCAAGCGGGCCGCGGCCATAAGGATCGGAAGAGCGCGGTACGTGAGAATGCCCGATCAGGCCGTTCCGGCCGAAACGAACCGAGAGCCTATGGACGCCTCGTCTCGTCTCATCGGCGTGGCCGCGGGAACGGGCGGGTATTATTCCCTGCTCAGAATCGTGCCCTGCTTGCCTTCTGATTTCAGGCATGTGCTCGTCGCTATGGTACAGCTCACACCCAAGTATCTGGATTTCTATGCAACTTACCTCGCGGAACATGCTTCGATACCGGTTAAATTCCTGAGAAAGGATGAGGTTCCACTCAGAGGTTCATGCTACCTGTGTTCCGCAGATGACCGCGTGACCTTCGCTGAAGATGATGACGGTGAGACTGCCCTGCGTGTCGACCCGGTAGGCAATGACATTAGGCAAGAGGGCACCGTCGATATCCTGTTCAGGTCGGTAGCAGAGTCCTTCGGCGGCCGAAGCGTAGGACTGGTGTTGTCCGGCGCAGGGCGTGAGGGCGCGGAGGGCATTCACTCGATCCGCAGCGCAGGCGGGACCACGGTTGTTCAGGCTGTGAATAACTGTCTCGATCCTTCCATGCCCCTCGCGGTCCTCGAAAAAGGCCCGGTGGAAAAGATGCTCCCCGACCATGAAATCGCGCAGTTTCTCACCGACCTGGACTATAAGGTTCACTAGCGCGAAGGTGGGATCGAAAGAGAAACAGCTCCCCATCACAACTTACCGATATTGCCTGCATAGACCGCTGCCCTGGTCATGAACGACCAGATCAGCCAGGCGGCCCAACTCCAGCCGAAGAACACCCATCCTCCGATGATGGTCGCGAGGGTCTGCCTTTTCACTTGAAGCATACCCTGCCGCCAGTTGACCAGCAGCCATGCCAGGCCCGCGATGAGCATGGGGTCGCTGGGGAAAGAGTACCGGGGCTTGGAGATTGCAACCGTGCAGAGCGCGGACGTTCCTACCAAAACGCCCAGGGCAAACAATCTGAATTTCTTCTCTCGGTCGGACGGTCCACACAAGATTATCCCGGCCCATCCCCCGAATAGAGCCAAACCGTAAAGTAGATTGGAAGAGATGAGAAGTGCAAGGCTGGGAGCGGTGAACCAGGGATTGTCACTTTCACTCCCGAGCAACTGGAGCTGAGCGGTTTTGGGTACGAAGACCCGAGCGAGCCTCCCCACCGCGCGTCTCGCAAAGAGGAGTGGATTCTCCGCGATAAATGCCATAGCTCGGGACTGCATATCTTGCTCGGAAACAAATTCCCTTTCCTTCGACATTTCTCCCTTGAGCAACTCTTTTCGATCTTGAATTTGTGCTTGAGTCGGAAACGGATGGAACAGGTTCAAATCTTCCGAATAATGAGGCTGATTCCCAAGATAGAGATTGTACGCCACGTTCCTGGCAATAACGAACTCTCCGTGAGCCAGGTAATTCCGGGTTACCCAGAGTGCAACTACGGTGGTGCTCAATATCAACGCCACACAAACAGATAACGCGCGGCTGGGAGTCTTACCCGCGCTGATTGCCGTCGGCGACGCCAACAGCGCGACCCACAGCGCCAAGATAGCGAGCGACGACCGCGTGAGCACCAAAAGTCCAATTAATATCGCACCCGCCAGAACACGACCTAACCCGATAGGCCCCCGGGTATCGACCAACAAACACGCGCTTGCAAGAAAGAAGAGCATCGCAGGTATCTCGCTGGTGGCAAAGGAGGCAAACGAAATTGCAGGAACGTATATGGTGTAGAGAATGCTCGCAATAAGGGGAACCGGCCGCTCAAGAAAACGAGACAGCAGAATATAGAGCAGTGCGATATTAGCCACATCCGCGAGGCTCCAGAGCAAACGCGCATCATGGAGACTCCCTCCAAGGCCCGATATGGCGGCCAACAGGGCACTAGTGACCGGAGGCCAGGCGATATCGAACTCCCCTGTCTCGATGAATGACTTGGCGATCGACCAGTAGCCATATTCATCGTTGGTGAACGGCGCAGATCGCGCCCAGATCCAAAAAGGCACTCTTATCGCCGGCACACAGGTAAGTAGAACAATCCAATCGGGGCGCCTAAATTGCGTGTAGCACATTCGTAGTACCAGACTCCAGCGCGGCCCTCTCATAGTCCATTGTAACTGACAAGTCGTTGGAGCGCGCCTTGCCGGTCTCGTGTCTCGCAAGCGCTGGAAGCGCTTGCAGAAGATGGGAGTTTTTGGTGGAGGGGTCCGGGGAGGCCCCTTTTTGC
>JBMOME010000347.1:0-3781 GCA_049323095.1 Thermodesulfobacteriota bacterium | reverse complement strand
CCGGACCCCTCCCCAAAAACTCCTATCTTTCCAAGCACGAGCAGTGTTCGCGCGAAAATAGAGACCACGGAGGCGAGTCATTCGCTCGCGTAGCAGCTTTGGGCCACTAATCGAGAAGAAAGCTCCAAAATTTACTTCGGGGCGCGGATCTCTCACGATTGGAGGTCTCGATAAATGCAAATGGTGGAGAACAAGACATGTCCATAGCCCATGTAAACGGCATAGACATCTATTACGAACTTCATGGCAGCGGGCCACCTCTGGTTCTGATCATGGGCCTGCGCAGGAACGCGGAATGGTGGCACCTTCAAATCCCTGAGCTATCCAAAAATTTCCAGGTGGTCGCGTTCGACAACAGGGGTGCGGGACGATCCGACAAACCTGAAATGGAATACTCAATTAGGCTCTTCGCTGACGACACTGCCGCGCTGATGGACGTTCTCGGCATAGGTCAAGCTCATATTTTGGGCATATCCATGGGCGGATATATCGCGCAGGAACTGGCCATCAACTATCCGGAAAAGGTAAACCGCTTAATCCTTGGATGCACCAGTTGCGGCGGAAGCAGAGCAGTGATCATGTCGCCGGAACGGATGGAGAAATTCACCGCGAACAAGGGCCTGACACCGGAGCAGATCCTTAGAAAAGACATGGATTTGTATTTTTCCGATAAATTCATAAGCGAACAGCCGGATTGGATAGAAGAATTCATTGAAAGGTCACTTCGGTTTTATCAACCGCCGGACGCGTTCTTTCGTCAATTCAATGCGTGTCTCAAACATGACACCGCGGACCGGCTTGAAAAGATAACTGCGCCAACCTTGATCATATCCGGAGACGACGATCATCTGGTGCCGTCCCAGAATTCATTGACGCTCAAGGAGCTAATTCCGCACGCGCGCCTGGAATTGTTTGAAGGCTGCCGCCATTGTTTCTTCATGGAGGAATCGGACAGATTCAACGCAACGGTAACGGAGTTTCTCTTGAAATGAACGCGGATCAGCCGAGCCCTTCTGAAAGCAAGCGGTCATCGAGCGGGCCGCTTCGGCTCCTTCGGGAAGGAGACCAATTGATTGTGACAGGGTTTGGCCTCTGGATACCGGTCGCGTCGGAAGAAGAAGGCCGCGAATTGATCAGAGACCTGGAAGATCAGGGATACAAGATTTGTTACTAGAATTAGGGGGAGAGTCCCTTCTTGGGCTTCAGGACAAGACGGTCTCGAGGAACACGGGGTCCGGTAGGGGCGCACGGCCGTGCGCCCCTACAAAAGCCCCTTCACAGCTATTTTTGCGGGTCTCACAAGTTTAACAAACGCTTATACTGTTTGCCAAAAATAAAGGCCTGTTGACCATCCGTTACCCCGGCGAAAAGCCTGCCGGGGGTTTGTACGGAGGCCGGGGCCCAGGTCAGTGGCGCCCAAGACCCGATCAGTAGCGGCTCGGGGTGCCACGGACCTGCGTTTTGGCAGGTCCGTGTCTCATTTACAGGACCATTCGTTGTTTGACTGCGCACTGGTAGTAGAGCGGTCGATCGAGGCAAGAGCAAGCTACCGGCCACTATGAGCACGCGAAATCATCTCCAGGAAGTCGTGCAGAATTCTTTCGGCAAAAAGCGTGCTCTGACGGATATTCTCGGAAGGCTGAACATTTTTGTTGGATAGGAGTGTAGGTAAGCTGGACGACTGATCGATTGTTTGAATCTGACCGTCAATTATCAAGCTTGATAGGCCATGAACCACTACCCACGCCAAATGTGCGAGGGGCAGTGGATCGTCAGGCGTGGCAACGCGTTCCTGCTGAAACGCCCTGACGGCTGCCAGGAGCTCACTAAACGTTTCGCCGGCGGCCTCAATTAATTCAGGCGACCTTTTCTGCTGCACGATTTCGTGACCGAACATGAGGCGGTACTGACCGGGGTTCTTGACGGCAAATCCCAGATATTCGATTCCGATCATATGAAGTCGGGTCTCCGCATCGATTGAGCGATCACGGTTAATGACACGATAGCGGGCCGTCAGGTTTCTGAAGCCATCCTCGGCAATCGCCGACAACAGAGCCGCTGTGTCAGTGAAGTGCCGGTACAGTGCTGTTCGCGAAACACCGACGCGGTCGCTAAGCGCTCGAATGGTCAGATTTTCCAACCCCGCCGTGGAAATCATTTCAGCGGCCGTTTCCAGCAGCTTAGACCGTAACTTCTTGTGATGATATGTGTTTCGTGGCGTCATGGCGATACAGGTTTTTTTAGCATTTCATGTTGACGGCGTCAACATGAAATGCTATGTTGACAATGTCTACATTGGCCCGCTCGACAGGAGGTGCATCATGGAAATCAGCGCAGCCCAATGGAAACGGATCCGCGAGCTTTTCGGAGACGCATCCCACATCTCAGCGTCTATGGGCCGAAGCGTCCCGTATTGTACGCTTGCCACAGTAAACGAGAACGGATCCCCTCATGTGATGCCGATATCTTCTTTGATACTCGGTGAGAACAAGAAAGGCTTCTATTTCGAGGAATTCTCAGTTAATACGACGCAGAATTTGGGACGTGATCACAGGGTCTGCGTCTTGGTGGTGAACAACTCGATTTCATTCTGGATCAAATCACTTCTTTTCGGCCGATTGGCTAGCCCTCCCGCAATACGACTCCGTGGCACCGTGGGCGAACGCAGAGAGGCCTATCCGCATGAGATTGAAGCGTTTCGCAAGTCAATTCTGCGGCTAAGGGTCTTCAGAGGGTACAAACCGCTCTGGGGTATGATGAAACATGGGCGTGAAGTGTATTTTGACAGCTTCGAGCCCGTCAATTGCGGCCCTATGAAACAACTTGACTTCATTTGATCGACTCTGCGCAACTGGCGACGCCCGATAGTTATGTGCATCCCATCTTGGCCCAATCCTTGATCCTCAATATTTGCATATGCGTTTTATTATCATTCTGGCGATCCGATCCGGCACCCTCCGGGTCACGATCCAGTTGAACTTGAAATAAGGTGTTACCACCCAGTGGACCTTGCGGCCGTGCGCGGCCTGCCAGACCACCTGAGCCAGGTCCTCGGGCGACAACTTAACGCCGAGAGATTTTATTGCGCCTGAATTGTCGCCATGTATGAGCGGCGTATCCACAAAGGGCGTTAGAATGTCACATACGTGTATGTCATGACGTTCCCACTCGATGTTCAGAGCTTCCGTAAAGCCTCTCACCCAGAATTTCGTTGATGAATAGGTTGCGTAGTCAGGAGTTCCATAAAGGGCCGACGCAGAGGCCATACTGATCACCATGGCCGATTTGGTGTCCCGAAGGTACGGGAACGCGTGGTACGTGCAATTGAGCACTCCCTCTGCGTTCACTCTCGTTATCATCTTGTGAGCTTCGAACGGTATGGATTCAAAGGCTCCGGTTTTCAGGACACCCGCACAATTGAAGAGCACGTGCATCTTCCCTGCTGTGCGTTGGGAAAAATCTTCCAGCGCAGCCTTCACCTGTTCCACGTCGGTCACGTCTAGCTTCCGAAAACACATCCGATCCGTTTCCAGAGCATTAGCAGCCTTTTCCAGCTCTGATTCGTTGATGTCGTACAACCCCACGAACCAGCCGTTCTTGGCAAACTGGAGGGCGGTGGCTCTTCCTATCCCCGATCCTGCTCCTGTAATGAAGATGCACTTGGAATCCGGCATGGTATTCCTCCTATCTGCAAGAGCTTTAGGGCGTGCGATGCTGACAAACTATACTGCCGCGCGTTGAATCCGAGCCCTTTGGACAAGCCCAGCCTCGCCCCTCCCTC
>JBMOME010000346.1:0-3807 GCA_049323095.1 Thermodesulfobacteriota bacterium | reverse complement strand
AGCTTAGATGGCATTCACCACAAGACATGAGGTTCAGACCATAATAGGTTATCGGAAATTCTCGATTCTTCTGACAATTGCGCTGGCGGTGGTTGTGCTGGATCAGGCGACCAAGGCGCTGGTAGCCGCGGCTATTCCGCTCCACAGCGGCTTTGAAGTCATTCCCGGGTATCTCGACCTCGTGCATGTTCGCAATCCGGGCGCGGCCTTCGGCATGATGGCGGGCTTGAACCCCTGGTTCCGAATCCTCTTTTTCCCGCTGGTTTCCCTAGCTGCTATGGCGGTTATCCTGTGGATCATGCTCACCGCGGTCGAAATCCCTCTCGATCTTCTAGCCGGGTACGGCCTCTTTCTCGGAGGCATCGTGGGGAATCTTGTCGATCGTGCGCGTTTCTTCGCGGTGGTCGACTTTATCGATGTCCACGTGGGATCCTACCACTGGCCCGCATTCAATGTGGCGGATTCAGCCCTTTGCGTGGGCACCGCTCTCTTCTTCTACCATTTCCTGCTGCGAAAGCCCGGTTCCTCCGCGCCCTCCAGCCACAGTCACGTTCGTTAGACCCGGACAAAAGTGCAGGGTGATTTCCGCCTGCGCATCATCATAAGTGGGTAGGGGCGCAATTCATTGCGCCCAAAGAAAGAAGGGCTTGATAAATCAAGCCCCTACACTGCCCCACTACGCCGCGACTTCTGCCAAGAAACCCGAGAATCTTGCCTTCAGGTTTTCGAGAATAACCCGGATCCCCATTCAGCCTTGAGAATCCCTTTTCGAAGGACAACCCCCAGATCCGTAAACGCCCTCTTTACGCGGTCCCATTCTCCCACAGGCACTCCTGAGAGAATGAGCCGATGCGAGCAAAGGGACACGAGAATCGCACCTTGCTCCAGCAGAGTCCTGGTGTCCAAATTCGCGACGACCAAGTCCCAGTGCCCTTCAAGATCTGTAAGCGAGCCGCACACGAACTCAATGCGGTCTTCTATCTGGTTGAGAGCGGCATTTTTCCGCGCGGACTCGACCGCGACCGGGTCATTATCCACTGCGGTGACTCGTTCGATGCCCAGCTTCGCGGCTGCAATGGCAAGAATTCCCGAACCGCATCCCACATCGAGCAGGCTCGATGCGTCGCTTGCGGTCTTCAATCCCTGGACAGCTTGTTCCAGCAGCTCCAAGCACCCCTGAGTTGTTTCATGGGTCCCTGTGCCGAAGGCTTCCGCGGGTTCAATGACAATCACATGCCTGCCGGAAGCTTCAGGCGTCTCCCAGGGAGGACTCACCATGAGACTCTCGCCAATCGGGGTCGGCTTGAAATGGTCTTGCCACATGGTGGCCCAGTTCTCGTGCGGAACAGGAACGACATTCACCTTAATTTGCGCTGCGTGGGGAAAAATCGCTGCCAAGGACCGCAGGTAAGTCTTCAGACGAGCTTCCGCTTCGCGAGCCTGTTGAACATCGAAATAAGCCCTGATGAGTTCCGATCCCGCAGAAGCTTCTTCAATCACTACGCCTAATGCATTCTGCTCGTGCAAGAAATTAGACACAGGATCTACGAGGTCCGCAGGAGTCGTTACTTCGATTGCTGTCCATTGCCGAGTCATGATGCGGGACTCCCTCGTGAGCTTGGCCGGGGGCGGCTCGCCATGATCCTTGCTGAGTTTTTGCTTTACATTGCCCGGCCGCGTAGATAGGATCGCCCCGATTTTGCCGGAAGTGCGCCCAAAAAGCCACTAAGCCGTCGAGTGTTCGGGAGCATTATGCGCATCAAGCAGCTTGAAATAAAGGGATTCAAGAGCTTTTCCGACAAGACTGTCTTTGATTTGAAGCCTGGGATCACCGCAATTGTGGGCCCCAACGGCTGCGGCAAGAGCAACGTGTTCGAAGCCATCCGCTGGGTGATGGGCGAGCAGCGGGCTCGCAGCCTGCGTGGCAAAAAGATGGAGGACGTGATCTTTAACGGCTCGGAAAACCGCAAGCCGGTGGGCATGACCGAGGTGCGGCTGGTCCTGTCGAATAAAGAAGGCCAGGCTCCGCCTTCCATGGCCGATTATGAGGAGATCATGATCGCTCGGCGCCTCTTCCGAGACGGTGAATCCCAATACGAGATAAACAACGTTCCGTGCCGTCTGGCAGAAATCACCGATTTCTTCCTGGACACCGGTGTGGGAAAGAATTCCTACGCAATCATCGAGCAGGGTCGCGTGGACATGGTGGTGGCTTCAAAGCCGGAGGATCGCCGCGTGCTCATCGAAGAAGCAGCAGGGATCAGCCGATACAAGACGAGACGGGAAGCCGCGATCAAGAAGCTCGAACAGACCCAGCAAAACCTGTTGCGGATCTCGGATGTGATCGGCGAAGTTCGGCGCCAGAATACCTCTTTGAAACGGCAGGCGCAGAAAGCGGAACGGTACCGAAAAATCCGCGACAGATTGCAAAAGCTGGATCTGACTCTGCACGCGCACCGATGCGCTCAGCTCCAGCAAGAGCTCAATAGAATACGCCAAGATTTGGAGCAAAAGCGGAGCGATTTGTTCGAAAAGCAGGCTCAATTTGCCTCACGACAAGCAGAACTGGAATCCGCTCGGCTGGCTGCGCTCCATACGGAGAAGGCCCTTCAGGAGTTGGTTGAAGCTCAGCACGGCATCGATTTGGAGCTCGCGCAGGTCCGGGCCGCAATGGATCGTGACCGAACCCGGGTGTCGCAGATTGCCGAGTTCAAGAGACGGGCTCAACTCGAGACCGCGGATCTGGAAACCAAAAGAGAAGAACTCAAGACTACGCTGGCCGAGCTTGAACAGGACCGCGATCGCATCAGCGCCGAGATTGAGTCTCAGCGCGGGGACCTCGAACAAGCCTTAAGTCGGATCCAGTCTTTGGAGGAAAGCCTCTCCTGCCAACGTAAGTTGCAGGAAGAACTCAAAGAAGAGACCTTTCGGGTCCTTCAGGAATCCGCAAACGAGCGAAATACGCGCGAGAGCCTGGGACGACGCCAGGTCGAGAATCGGTCGGAGCTGGCAAGGCGTTCAAAAGAGGCTGCGGACATGCGCGGCCTCCTGGACTACCGGAACAAGAAGCGGCAAGAGCTGCTGGAGCAAGCCGAAACGATTGAAGCATCCCTGAAGGCAGCCACCGAAAAGAAGTCTGAGCTCACCAGGATTATTAACGAACTTCGCAGCCAGGTAAACGCACTTCGGCAGGAGCTTGGACAGAAAGAGCAGGAATTGGCCGCGGTCACCGGACGGCTCGACTCCCTCCGAGAGCTGCACCAGGCGTACGCGTCATACGGGGAAGGAGTCCGGTACCTGATGCAGAGCAGGTCTCCGGGGATGGAAGAGGACCTGGTGGGCCCGCTGGCAGAGCTGATCGAAGTGCCTGCGGAACATGAAAAGGCCCTAAGCGCGGCCCTTGGCGACCGTCTCGGACACATTGTGGTCTCATCTCCTCGCGCAGGCGCAGAAGCCGCGTTGATGCTCGATGAGGCTCGTGCCGGCCGATCCACCTTTATTCCGTGTTGTCCACGTTCCGATCTGAATGGGGACCGGATAGAAGTTTCCGATGCCCTCACGCGGCTCGAAGAGGTGGTCCGTTTTCGGGAAGGTTACGAGAAACTGGGCGATTTTCTTCTCGGTCGATCCTTCCTGGTGGACAATATCGATCAGGCCATAGAGATCTGGGAAAGAAACGGCGCTTACATAGATCTGGTCACCCGAAACGGCGAAGTGCTTAATCGTCATGGTGAAATCACGGGTGGTTCTCAGGGGAACGCCGGTGAAGAGATCTTCGCGAAGAGGCGCCAGCTTGAAGAGCTGACC
>JBMOME010000345.1:11420-32415 GCA_049323095.1 Thermodesulfobacteriota bacterium | reverse complement strand
CAGAAATGCCCGTCGTTACGCCTCGGGCAGCTTCTATGGAGACCGTGAATGCGGTCTGGAACTTGGTCTTGTTATTGGGCACCATCAATTGCAGGTCCAGCGCGTCGATCTTTTCCGGGGTCAATGACAGGCACACAAGTCCTCGACCATGCTTGGTCATGAAATTGACCGCCTCCGGCGTCACTTTCTCCGCAGCAATTGTTAGGTCTCCTTCATTCTCACGGTCTTCGTCATCTACGAGAATTACCATTCGCCCCTGTCGTATTTCCTCAATTGCCTCTTCAGTACCAACCAGAACGCCCATGCTCTCCTCCACTATTTCACATGAATCCGTGCTCTCGCAGAGTCTTTTCGCTGACACCCGATCCCGTGTCGCGCATGAGTAGGAATTTTTCCACGTACTTGCCAATCATATCATATTCAATGTTCACTGGGTCACCGATCTTTTTTCGGATCAACCCAGTGATTGTTCCAGTATGCGGGATAATCATCACTCGGAATCGATTCTCCCGCACTTCATTGACCGTAAGGCTCACGCCGTCAATGGCAACGCTTCCTTTCTCGATCAGGTATCGACCGGAATCGGCCTGAAAACCCATGAGGTGCCCGTTGCCGGAGCGGCGCTTCTCCACGATTCGGCCCACGCAGTCCACGTGGCCCAAGACCAGATGGCCACCCAGCCGCGAATCGAGACGCATCGCCAGTTCCAGATTGACCTCGTCACCCGGCTTCATCTCTCCCAGCGTAGTCACCCGCATGGTTTCAGGAGAAACATCCGCGCTGAATCCGCGGCCGTCACGGTCTACCACGGTTGCGGTGAGGCACGCGCCATCCACTGAGATGGAATCCCCGATCTTTGCGCCGGACAGATCCATTTCCGTGGCTACGCGAATCCTGAGAAATTCGGCCACCGGCTCGATAGCTTTGATCTTTCCTCTCGCCTCAATGATCCCGGTAAACATCCATGCCCCCGATCCACAACCAACAGCCGCTCCAGGCGCTCATCAGCGATGCGTGATCTCGCGGACCGGCCTGCCGCTCCCTGCTTGTTCGGCCGGAAAATCCCGGTCCGCGGTGGTAAGCAGATGCCTATGATGGACTCGTCCCATTGCAGCCAAAACGTTTGATTTGGCGCCAGGAATTTCCGTTTCGATCATCGCAAGCAACGACTTAACCCATTCCCTCCGATGAATTCTCGACTCATCAAAAGAACATGAGCATTCCACAATGGGAACGTCAAGCTCTCGGGCACACGTGCGGGTCATCTCTTCCATGACGTAGACAAGAGGACGGACTATTATGTTCCTCCCGTCGTCGGCTTTCAAATGGGGGCTCATTCCCTTGATCGTCCCGTTGAACAGCAAGTTCAGCAGCAGAGTCTCCACAAAGTCATCCATATGATGCCCGAGCGCGATCTTGTTCCATCCTTCGCGAGCCGCGTAACTGTAGAGTATACCGCGACGAAGCCGCGCACAAAACGCACATGGATTCGTTCCTTCGGTGAGGTATTGATCGACCACCTCCACGATGTTGCCCTGAATGATGTGGTGCCCCACTCGATCATGAGCTAGACGCGCGACAAGCGACTCGATCTCGAAAACCGACTTACCCGGATTGATGGTTACAGCCCCCAGTTCGAACCGCACCGGCGCCTTTCGTTGCAGTTCCCTCAGCGTGTACAATAGGCTCCACGAGTCCTTGCCTCCGGAAAGGGCCACCAGAACGCGGTCTCCGTCCTCGATAAGGCTGAAATCGCCGATGGCCTTGCCCACAAGCCGAATTATCTTTCGAAAAGCCGTGTTCTTCATGGCTAAAGCGTGCTGACCCTGAACATGCAACCTAATTTATAACGAGATTATTCTACGATGTCCAAGGGTTGGTTCGTAAGTGAGGCACCCACTTATTACCGCGAAACTGATCCCGGGGGATTCTACTTCGGAAAGCATTGAGATTTGTCTCAAAGTCCAATCGGGCCTCGCCTCTTCTTATCAAGGGAAGGGGTCGAGACCTTTCTCCCCAGGCGGGAGAAGGAAGGGCGCGGGCGAGCCTACGTCGGTTCAGAGCCGCAAGTATCAGCACTGCTCACCACAGGGCTCTCGATAGTCTCTTTGCCGACGACGCGTTTCGTGGGATAATACGCATGTGGGCAAACTCTTTCAGTACCACTTTGAGTGGGACCCCGTCAAAGCTCGGCGCAATGTCAGAGACCACGGGATCACTTTTGAGCGCGCGGCCACGGTCTTCCTTGATCCGCAAGCGCTGTCTATCTTTGATGAAGAACATGGTCGCGACGAGGATCGATGGATCAGTCTTGGTGTGGATCAAACGGGGACCTTGCTCGTAGTCTGTCACACATATCGGGAAGAGACGGAAGCCATGGCGCGATTAAGATTGATTTCCGCTCGCAAAGCAACCCGAAGCGAAACCCAGCAATACCTGAGGAAATAGGCAATGAAACGCGAGTATGATTTCTCGATGGCTGAGAGAGGCAAGTTCCACCACAAAGGCGCGGAACTACGCCTCCCGGTATACCTCGATGCGAAACTCCAGAGCCGAGTTATGCGAATCGCCGAGAAACAGGGCAAAGACTTGGGCGATGTGGTGAATCAACTGGTGAAAAAGGAAGTGGAGCTTCTCGAGGAACTAAACCTGCCTTGAGCGGGTGAGACGAATGAAGCGCCATTGAAGTTTTGATAGGACAGCCTGTGTGAGCCCATTCGAAGGCAGTTAGGCCTTCGTGCATAATACCTGCCCTGCCAAGAGTCCCACCCGCTGCTACAAGGTTGAATCACAAACCAATCTTCAGTCTTAGGCACGCGCCCAAGGGCCCGAGCCTTGACAAGTCGGTGTTACAAAGTAATAATCTTTTCTTAAGATCCGATGGAGCATTGAGGAATGGCGCCTATGAAAAAGGAAAAAGTGGACATCATAACATTCAAGGTTCCCGAATCGTTGCGCGAGGCCATGAAAGGGATTCCCAACAGGTCGGAGTTCATCCGCGCGGCAGTGGTCGCTGCCTTGAACAATATCTGTCCGTTCTGCAAAGGGACAGGAGTCATAATGCCTCACCAGCGGCCTCACTGGGATCTGTTCGCCAATAACCATCATTTCGAGGAATGCGGGACCTGTAATGCGGTTCACGTGGTCTGTGATTATGATCCGCAAGAATCCGCACATCCTCATGGAACCGATTGACACAACCTTGTGGGTCAAGAGCCGTACCGAGGCCAAGGAGCTAATGCCCGATGATTAGACGTTTATCCGTCCTGATCGCATTGATGCTCATTATTGTTCTGTGCGGGATCTTGTCAGCCGATGCTGAAGTCAAACCTTCCGGCAAGGTGAAGGTTTTTGTCAGCATACTGCCTATGGCCTATTTCGTGGAGCGTGTGGGAGGCTCCAATGTGGAAGTGAGCGTCCTCGTGGGACCGGGGCAAGATCCACACACATTTGAGCCCACGCCTAAACTCATGACGAGGATGGCCGGCGCGCGAGTCCTTTTCAAAATTGGTTTTCCTTTTGAGCAATCGCTTATCAAGAAGATAGGTTCAACATTCAAGAACTTGGAAGTGGTTGATCTCCAACAAGGAATAAAGCTGCGGGCCATGACCGAGGATGAGAAGGAGGCTGAGGAAGCAAAACACGGTCATGGTGAGGCAAAGGGACGGGAGCACTCCCACGAAGCCGGCGAAATGGACCAGCACACGTGGCTCGATCCGCAACTTGCGAAAATTCAGGCGCGAACCATAGCGGATACGCTGGTCCGAATCGATTCCGGCAATCGAGCGCAGTACGAAAAAAATCTTAAAGACTTCGAAGCAGATTTGGACGCGGTCCACGAGCGATTGACAAAGGCCTTGGCTCCTGTGAAAGGCAAGAGCTTCTACGTGTTTCATCCTGCTTACGGATACTTCGGCGACGCGTATGGCTTGAAACAGGTTCCTGTGCAAATAGGTGGGAAAGAACCCAGTGCAAAACAGCTTGCACGATTAATAGATTCGGCCAAAAAGGACGGGGTCAAGGTTATCTTCGTCCAGCCACAGTTCTCGAAAAAAGGTGCAGAAGCCTTGGCCAAAGCTATTGGAGGCGCGGTGGTCGCCCTCGATGATCTAGCTCCGGACTATCTCAAGAATCTCCAGGACATGGCCGTAAAGATCGAATCGGCACTGGGTTCTCAGAAAGAATAGAAGCCACCAGAGGCGCGCTGTGAGCGAAAAAGATTCTCTCGCCATTGTTATCAAGGACTTGTCATTTTCCTATGACGGCTATCCTGTATTGGAAGACGTGAATCTTTCCATTCCGCAGGGTGACTTTGTTTCTGTCGTAGGTCCGAACGGCGGAGGCAAGACCACCTTGTTGAAGCTTATGCTGGGTTTGCTCAAACCTTCGCGAGGCGACATCCGGGTTTTGGGAGTGACTTCTGAGGAAGCACGGCCCCGCGTGGGATATATGCCCCAACAGTCACAATTGGATCCGCAATTTCCCGCGACGGTCATGGACGTAGCCCTGATGGGACGCCTCGGTCACGGTAGAGCCTTCGGACGATATTCGCGGAAGGACAAAGAGATAACAGGAGGGGTACTTGAGCAAGTGGGGCTGTATGATTTGCGTAGGAAGGCTTTTTCTTCAATTTCCGGTGGGCAGCGACAGCGGCTGTTCATAGCCCGCGCTTTGGTTTGTGAACCCGAACTTCTCCTCCTCGATGAACCTACCGCGAATCTCGACCTGGCAATGGAAGGCGATCTGTACGCATTGCTTCAGGCCCTGAATCAAAGGCTGACAATAGTCATGGTTTCTCACGATCTTGGATTTGTCTCAAGAGTTGTCAAGACCGTGATCTGTGTTAAGCGCAAGGTTCTTATGCATTCCACCAGTGAGATCAGCGGCGAAATAATTAACGATATTTATGGCTCGCCGATGAAGATGGTAAGGCATAACGGTGAAGGGAGCTGCAATTGTCCCAGTTTCTGACAGACCTACCGCACTACGCTTTTCTCCAATATGCCCTCTTGACCGGAATCCTTGCCAGTGTGGCCTGCGGCATTATCGGAACCTATGTTGTGGTGAGGCGAATTTCGTATATTGCCGACGGGATTGCTCACGCTGTTCTGGGCGGAATGGGTGCGGCGCTGTACTTTCACAAGGTATACCATTGGCACGGAGTCGTACCGATCCACGGCGCTCTAATCTCGGCGATAATTGCTGCATTCGTCATCGGGCTGGTAAGCCTCTGGGCAAAGCAGAGAGAAGACACTGTTATCAGCGCAATTTGGGCAGTGGGCATGGCAGTGGGGATTGTCTTTATTACTCAGACCCCGGGCTATAACGAAGACCTGATGGGATATTTGTTCGGGAACATCCTCATGGTTTCGAATGAGGACCTGTGGATGCTGGTGGGACTGGACGCCATCATTTTGACCCTAGGTCTCCTGTTTTATAACCAGTTCCTTGCTGTGTGTTTCGATCAGGAGTTTGCGCGTCTGAGGGGCCTCAAAGTCGACGCATTTTATCTTTTGTTGCTGAGTCTGGCGGCCTTAACCGTAGTAGTCCTGGCCACGGTCGTCGGGATCGTGATGGTGATCGCCTTGTTGACACTGCCTGTAGGCATTGCAGCGCTCTTTTCGACCAGCATGTGGCGTATGATGGCCATTTCGACCATTTTATGCGCGGTCTTCACCACGTCCGGTCTGGTCTTGAGTTATGGACCTGACTACCCGGCGGGTGCTACAACTATTATCATTGCCGGCGCAGCTTACCTGGGAGCAACGACGCTCAAATGGGCCTTCAACCAAGGCCGGTCATGAATTTGCGCGTAGATTCAGGTTATTATGCTGACTGAAATGTCCTAGACGAAAGCTTCGTACACTTGTTCGACCGAAATTCTTCAGAGTCTCTTTGCCGGCGATGCGTTTCGTGGGATAATGTGTAGATGGGCAAAGCCTTCGGTCTTATTTGGAGTCTTGCTCCACCGAAGTTCGACGCGCAAAGAGTGGAGGAGCGAACCAAGCAACGCGTGTGTGGATGATCAATGAAGCATTAGGCCGGCGAAACGAACGAAACACCATCGAGGTTTTGATATGGAACGCCAATTTACCCTGGAATACTGGCTGGACGATGGGTGGTACGTCGGGAAGCTCAAGGAAGTGCCAGGAGTGTTCAGCCAGGGAGAGTCCCTGGAAGAGCTCGAAGAGAACATCCGGGACGCGTATCAACTCATGATGGAAGAGACTGACGCAGAGAGACGTCCTGGGCTCAAGACGAAAGAAATATCGGTTGAAGTCGCGTGAAAAGGACCGCACTTATCCGTGAGCTGGTGCGGTCAGGGTGCTATCTCAAGCGACATGGCAGTAGGCACGACATTTATGCGAACCCTCGCACCGGGAAACAAGCTCCGGTGCCACGCCACGCCGAGATTAGGGACAGCCTCTGCGAACTGATTCGCCGACAATTAGGCCTTCAGGCATAATACCTTCCCAGCCGAAACTTCAAGTCGATCTAATTGCAGCGCACAAGGAGTAGGTTTTTGATCTTTTTGCAGAATGTTGCCAAGTTCTTCAACGGAAAACCCCTCTTCCAGGGCGTCAACGTGAGCATCCATCGTGGTGACCGTATCGGCATTGTGGGACCGAACGGCGCGGGCAAATCCACGCTCCTGGGCATGATGGAGGGCGTGGTAACGCCTGACGAGGGCGAAGTGTCCATCGAGAAGAGGATTCGGTTGGGCGTTCTGCGCCAAGAGCTGATCGAGGGCACAGAAGGCCACATCCTGGAAGAAGTGATGAATGTTTCGGACGAAGTTCGGAACGTCAGGGAGGATCTCGCGCGCCTTGAACAGGAGCTGAACAACCTGGCCGAGTTCGATGAAAAGGCTGAGGCGCTCTTGGAGGAGCATGGACGCCTTCACCATCTCTTCGAGGCATTCGACGGGTACACGCTTGAAGCACGTGCTCGCAAGGTGCTCCACGGTCTCGGCTTTACGAACGAGGACGCGGGACGGCGCTGGAAGGAGTTTTCCGGCGGGTGGCGGATGCGAGTCGCACTGGCAAAGATCCTCCTTGCTGAGCCCGACGCGCTGCTGCTGGACGAACCCACTAACCACTTGGATCTGGAGAGTCTCCTGTGGGTCGAGGATTACCTTGCGAGCTTCAAAGGAGCAATCGTTCTGGTATCGCACGATCGAGCGTTCCTCAACCGTCTGGTGGACAAGATTATCGAAGTGGATCGGAGCAAAGTGACCTCGTACACAGGCAACTTTGACGAATACGAGAAGAACAGGGAAATGCAGGACGAGATTCAGCTCGCCGCGTACAAGAGTCAGCAGGAGAAGATTCAGCGCATCCAGAAATTCATCGATCAGAATAGGGTGAAGGCGAGGACTGCGAGCCGCGTTCAGAGCAGGATCAAAATGATGGAAAAGCTGGATCGCGTGGAGCCTCCTCGCAGAACCAAGACGGTCAAGTTCACGTTTCCGCAGCCGCCGTCATCCGGTAGGAGGGTGCTGGAAATACAAGGCCTGGTGAAACGTTTCGGCTCACGAACTATTTACGACGGGTTTGATTTCAACCTGGATCGGGGAGAAAAGGTTGGGATCGTAGGACCTAACGGCGCGGGGAAATCCACGCTGCTCAAGATCATCGCGGACGTGCTCGCACACGAGGGTGGAACGGTGCGGTACGGCCACCAGGTCGAACCCGGCTACTTTGCCCAGCATCAGGCCGAAAGCCTCTCCCTGGACCGGACCGCGCTGGAAGAAGCTGCTTCTGCTGCCCCACGCGCGTCCGAGCAGGAACTGAGGAACCTCCTGGGCGCGTTTCTCTTCAGTGGCGACGATGTGCAGAAGAAAGTCAAAGTGCTCTCCGGAGGAGAAAAGAGCAGGCTTTCGCTCACCAAGCTGCTCCTTGCGCCTCCAAATCTGCTCCTTATGGACGAGCCCACAAACCACCTGGATATCACGTCGTGCGAGGTCCTTGAAAAGGCACTCCAGGATTTTGAGGGCACGATTGTGCTCATCACGCACGACCGTCGGCTCATGAACAGGATTTGCACGGGCATCCTGGAGATCGAAGGAGGGAAGACCGAGTATTATCTGGGCAATTACGACGACTACCAGTACAAGAAGAATCTGGATGCTAAAGAGAACCGGCCAGAAGCGATTCCCACCCCTCCTCCTCTCCCCAAGGCCGGCGCGCCCAAAGAACGGGGGGCCCGCAAGGAGCGCAAGCGCAAGGAAGCTGAGGCCAGGAGCGCTATGACTCGAAAGAAGGCGCCTCTGGTAGAAGAGTTGCGGCATGTGGAGGGCGAACTTGAAGCCAAACAGAAACGCCGGGGCGAGATCCATGACATCCTGGCGGATCCCGCAAACTACGAAAACAAGGAACTAGTCCTGCCCCTTATGGAAGAGGAACCCGCTCTGGCTCGAGAGATCAAGGCGCTGGAAGCTCGCTGGGAAGAACTCCAGGTGAGGATGGAAGAGCTGGAAAGTCAGTCTTTGTGATAGAAGATGCTGATGTTGTACTTCTCCTGCCCCAGTTGCTCGAACACATCCCGAAAATTGTTCTGCACTTCTTCTATGTCCGGCCGGCTGAGCGGATCAAGGTCGAGCATGCGGTCCACAGTGGCCGCGATGTACTCCAGCGCGGAGTTCTTCTTGAGCAAAGGATTTAGTCGCACTGCCGGGGGGCGTGGCTCCCTTTCTATTCTGACCAACTGCTGAACCAGTTCCTGCCGGGAACGGGCCTTGTGGAATACCATGGGGAGTTTGCCGGTCAGGAGCACGATGAAAATCACTCCGACGCTAAACAGGTCCGATTGAAAAACGCTCTTGCCTTTGGCCTGTTCCGGGGCCATGTACGAGAATGTTCCCACTACCTTACCCTTGAAGAGATCATCAACGGCTCCAGGACCCACGGATAACGCAACCCCAAAATCTATGAGCTTGAGACGGCTCGGCTTACCGTCACGATCCACCAGATACAGGACATTGTCGGTTTTGAGGTCCCGATGGATGACCCCTTTGGTACGCATGTGCCTCAAGCACTCCAGGAGCTGGTGGACCATTATCTCAAGGGTGGCGAGGTTCAATCTGCTGTGAATGGCGAACGGCGGCTTGTACTTCTCGGTCCAGACCTGCTCCACAAATTGGGTGAGGCTGTCACTCGGATAGTACCCGCCGATCATGATTGTTTCGCCTTGCTGGTCAACCAGTCCGTAGTATTCCACGATGTTGGGGTGTTGTTCCGGGGTTTGCACAGCCGCGTGCATCGCGGCTTCATACTTGAGCAACTCCACCGGTTCGGCAAACCCATGAGCTATCTGTGTCTTCACGGTCTTGAGCGCTACTATTCTCTTGCGAAAGATCCCGAGGCAGACTTGACCCATGGCCCCGGAAGAGATGTCGCCCAGCACCTTGACCTTGACCCCGCGCACCGAATCGGGACGCTCCAAGGAGTCAGCGATGAGCTTGATGAGCCCGACCATCTGCTCCCTGGTCTTGGAGCTGTAAACTTGCGCATTCTGGTCCAAGTCCTCCAGGACTTGCTTGTCCATCGCGGAACGTTCCACCAAAGGCTTGTACAGCTCGATCGTTTGATCCAGCCTCGGCTCGTGTTGGCGACGGTCTCCGTAGTAGTCGCCAAACGACGAACTATATCGGTAAGCTAGGAACCTCTGGGCCAGTCTACCCTGTTGAGTAGTCTCATAGCGTTGGTAGAGTGTAAGCACCTTCTCCATCAGGTCGGCCCCGCGGCGACCTTTCTTCTTCATGAGCTTTATGCGGTCGAGCACTTGATTGGGGTCTTCCAAGCTGCAATAGTCGGCCTGGATTTCGAAAAAGCTGGCAAAATCCATCAAAGAGATCTGCGCGAGATGGAAGGAGAGGCCCTGCAAGCCTCGCACGAAGTCTGCACTGCTAATCAGATTGTCGAGTATAAAACCATTGAGGAAATCCGTAAGCTTGCCCTTGTGATACCCACCGGCGATCCGGTCAACGGGAAAACCGCACCGAAACAGGAACCGAGCCAACTCACCAAGCTCGCGTGCCATCTCCTCGGTTCCGTTTTTTCTGAAAAAGAAGAAGGACCGGCTTGGCTCCTCTTGGAGCATAAGATGGTGCAACTCGACTACCGCGCGACGAACCTGCTCCGCTGTTCGGGCCACGTCTACTTGCTCGGAGACCGATTGCTCTCCCCTAACGAAGAACGGGATGATAGTGGTATCGGGACTCGCATCCGGAGCGTACTTGACCCTGTACTTGGTGTTGAGTCTGGATAGCGTATTATGAATCTGTTCCAGGTCCTGGGCAGAGGGCCTGACGTTGCTCTTTGAATCAAGCCACTTCACCGCATATATGAGCGCCTTGGAGTCTTGCTCGATCTTTTCTATTTCTTTTCTGCTGTCCGCGAGGGTTTCGAGATCCGGGAATTGTTGAGCTGCCCTGATGAGATTGAAGAGCAGATCGTAATAGGTCATCACGCCCCGCTCCAACAGAGGGAGGAGGTCCCGAATGACCAACAATAGGTAGGGGAATCTCTTCTTGATGATGCGGCCGATTTGGCCGATAGGGTCCACATCGCCTTTGCTGGCCATGTCGGCCAACTCGGCGTAATGGCTGATCACGCCATAGAGCTCTTCGCGCAGCGATTGAGCATCCTGTTCCATGATCAGAGAGCCTTCACCATCTTATCTGAGTATCTTGTTGCGCTTTCCGGAGGAACGCGAACGGGTGCAGAGGCAGAGAATATCACGTCCGAGCACACGGATTCCTCTGAGCCGCCCTGCAAGGGGCCAGAACAACTCCCATAGCTAACGAGCTACAACGAATAATGAAAGTCCTCGGCTTCGGCGAGCACTCCGGGGCTTCGCCTCGGAGACTGGCAGCAAGAGCGCATCGTTGCGCAATGATACCACCCCATACGTAAACCCAAACAGGGGTGCCTCATGCCGACGACTTTCATAGGAATATCACAGGATGCCGGCGCCCTACAGCGGGCTACGCTACCTGCTCCCTCGTCTTCCCGGCATTTTCCTAAGCATTTTGAACCCGGAAGTTTGCTTGAGGGGCTGTAAGGCCTCTTCGGACATCGCGCGCTTGATCACCGCGGATCCTCCCACTCCTACAGCAAGCTTCAATATGTCCAGAGCTTTCTCGGGCTGGCCGGTCTTGGCGTATACCACAGCTGCGTAATAGTGCAGCCACTCCGGCTCGTAGGGATCCGACAGCGAAAGAGCGCGTCGGTAGTACTTCAGCGCATTCTCGTAGTCACCCATCTTGGCGCTCAGATAAACCAACCGGCTGACGGTGTACGGCATGAGCCTGGGCTGATCCTGCAGGATCCTTCTGATACGGAGAGCTTTCCGCTTGTTCCCCACTGAGAAGTGCGCCACGGCCAGGTCCGCCAGGGCGAACTGATCGTCGGGATCCTTTACCAAGCCCCGGTGGTAATACTTCACCGCGTCACGGGGCCGGTTCTTCTTGTACAGGAAGTAGTAACCAAGGTGGAAGTCCACCTGGGGGTCGTCCGGATTGTTTTGGAAGGCTCGTTTGAAGAGCACAAGAGCTTCCCGTTCGTGCTCCATTTCCAGATGGAGGTGCCCCAGCTCTGTGAGGAACTGACTGTCGTTGGGGTGCAGCTCCACGGCCTTTCCCAGGTACTGCAACGCCAGGGAATGGTCGGATTCATCGAAGTAAATCAACCCCAGATTGAAGTAAGCGTCCCCGTTGGCTTCCTCCAACTTGATCGCTTCCAGGAAGTTCTCTTTGGCTAGCTCGGTAAGACCCATCTTCCAACAAATGAGACCGCGGTTATTGAAAAGATAGGAATAATGACCGCCACTAAGCTGGATTGCGCGGTCTATCATCTCTTTTGCTCGATCCAGGCAGTCCTGGTCATATTTTTCCAGAGCCTGTTCGTTCAAGGCTCTGATAAGGCTCTCCCGTTGCCATTCCTTTCCAAGACTGTACACGAGAGCGCCGGATCGAACTTGCTCAAGGTGTGTTTCGTGAACGATCAGGGCATAGTTGTTTACTTCCATCACGTCATCCGCCCAGATCACTTCAACCACGAATGCCGGTACTTCCGCTCCCTGATTTATGAAACTTATGTAGTGGTAGTACCGGGTGTCGATCAACCCGTCGTTTTCCCACACCTCGTCCGGATTCTCTAACGTGAATTCGACCCAGTGGGCAAAATCCGGCTTTCCCAGATCCATGCCGGTTCGCGTCGCAGTGCCGATACAATCGCGGATCTGTTCCTGAGGAGGGAAGGGGGGCAGAAAGCTTTCCAGGCGAGAGGATGCGTCTTCTTCCCAGGGGGATTCGTCGTGCCAGATGCGGTTCGCCATGAGAATCCTCAATTTATGCACGCCGCGAGAATCGCGGAATAACGACGTCAGTACTGAATGCTAAGTCATTCGGTCAACTGCGGCGGCTCGTTATTTTCCGGGCCTCGCCACACGGACCGGCGTAAAGACCTTGCTAGAGATTTTGGGGCTTTAGTCGCTTCTCACTCTTTTTTCAACCAATAGCATGAAGCTCCTGGGTCGTCAATCTACCGATCGGTTCGCCGGTAATCATTCAGTTACTCGGGGAAATAGTGTCATTGCGAGCGGAGCGAAGCAATCTCACTTGGCACAAGAAGGGATTGCTTCGTCCCCCGGATCACGTCCGGGGTCCTCGCAATGACAGGTGAGATAAGCTTCCGTACGGCACGCAACTGAATTCTTACGTTCGCAGCGTGGCTTCCCCATCCATATCCGACGCGAACGATTCACTCGTAGAGACGCTTCACGCCTAACCTCTATCGCCGCGACTTACGTCATACCAGTTCACGATTACTGCGACGGAAGCCAAGGCCGCGGTCTCTGCGCGAAGCACTCCGCCACCGATTCCTATAGGCGAGAACCCGGCTGCTTCAGCTTCCTTTTCTTCGGAGAGCTCCAAGCCTCCTTCGGGGCCCACCAGAAGCACGACTCGCGAAATGCCGGACGAGAGTGCGGTCAGGAGCGGCTGGCCCGCAGCGTGCACTGAAAGCACCAGCTTCAGATCCGTGTCCCAATCACGTTCCAAGAAACGGCTCAGACTGACAGGCTCTTCAACGAAGGGAATTCTGCTGCGCCCCGACTGAGCCGCAGCAGATGCCACAACAGTGTTCCAGCGCGCTTTTGTGGCCTCGGCCCGACGGGTTGTGCGTCGAGTAATCAAGGGAATGAAGCGGCTCACTCCCAACTCGGTTCCGTGCCTCAGTATCTCTTGGAAAGGGCCCGGCCTCACGCAGCCGAAGGCAAGGACGATCTCAGGTTCGGGTTTCGCTGCTTCTTCGCGGGAAGAGATGATTTCTCCCGCGACCTCGCGCTTTTCGCACCGGGTCAGACGCACCAGGTGCTTGGTCCCACCATCGAAGACCTCCACATTATCTCCGGCTTTGAGCCGAAGAACATCTCGGAGGTACCGCGCGGCACCGGGAGGAAATGAGATGCGGTCCGAGGTCAAATTGTTCAAAGGTACATATATCCGAGGGAGTTTCAAATGGATGGCTCCTGGGGCAAAGTCGGGCTGCTCTACCCGATATGACAGCGTTTGAGGAACCCCTCGATGCGGTTCAGTCCTTCCATAATATTTTCCAAGCTGTTGGTATACGAGAAGCGGATGAAGCCCTCGGCCGCGTCCCCGAAATCTATCCCGGGTGCAACACCGACGCCCGCGCCTTCGAGGATGTCAAACGCGAACTTGTAGGAATCTTGTGAGAAACTCCGAGCATCCGCGAGCACGTAGAACGCCGCAGTGGGATCCACCTGAATCCCAAACCCGATCTCCCGCAACCTGGGGATCATCACCTTTCTTCTGGCGTTGAAGGCTTCTCTCATGGCACGGGTTTCGGCAGATGTGTTCTTGAGCGCCTCAATTCCCGCGTACTGCACGAAGTCCGCGGCGCTGATAAAGAAATTCTGACTCATTTTCTGCAAAGGCCTAATCCATTCGGGACCTGCGATCAGATACCCCAGCCTCCAGCCGGTCATGGCATAAAGCTTGGAAAAGCCGTTCACTACGAACGCATTGCGCGTATATTCCATAATGGAATGCTCCTGGCCTTCGTAGACCAGCCCGTGGTAGATCTCGTCCGAAATGATGGGAATGCCCAGGTCGGCAAGCGCCTGCATTCTCTCAGGCTCCATGACCGTTCCGGTCGGATTGGACGGCGAGTTGATCATAATAGCCCTGGTGCGATCGGTAATAGCTCGTCGGACCTGGTCAGGCTCCATTTGAAAGCCGTTTTGCGCGGGTACGGGAACAAACACCGGTACTCCGCCTAGGAAGCGGATAAAATTCGGGTAGCACGCGTAGTGAGGGTTGGAAAGAATAACCTCCGACTCGGGATCCAATAGCGCGGCTAAGACCAGAAGAATAG
The DNA here is from genome assembly GCA_049323095.1 of Thermodesulfobacteriota bacterium. GTDB lineage: Bacteria > Desulfobacterota > Desulfomonilia > Desulfomonilales > Desulfomonilaceae > VGSG01. The sequence goes on along the minus strand of JBMOME010000345.1, from coordinate 18,013 downwards.
CCGGCGAAGAACCGGAGGTAACCACCACAGAATCCGGATCCACCGAGACACCGTAGGTCTTGTGGTAATGGGTGGCAATAGCCAGGCGGAGCTCGGGGATCCCCACGCTCGCGGTGTAGTGGGTCTTGCCGGCCCGCATGGCCACAATTCCCGCCTCTACAATGCTCGGGGGCGTATCGAAGTCGGGTTCGCCTACTTCCAGGTGAATAATGTCCTGTCCGGCCCGGGCCTTATCCATAGCCGCTTCCAGGACGTCCATGACGAGAAAGGGAGGTATCTCCTGGGATCTGACGGATATTGTTGCAGAATCACCTTGACGACGCATGTTGAGGCTCCAAGCGCATTTCGCATAGAGTGCGGGGTCATTATAAGTAAAAGAGTCTTGTCGCTTCAAACTTATTAATTGATTTTCCGTAAGCTCCCTGCTAGACTGAACGCAACTATAAGAAAAGCCTGTGCTTTCACGGCATTGGCTTTCTTCGCAAGGACCGACATGAGCCTGAACTTCCCACAGCCCGTGCCGAGTCTCCTTGGCAGCTCCCGCCTACTCATCCTTCTGTGCGTTTGTCTGCTTGCCTATCCTGCCGCAGGATGGTCGGAGACGTACGGCATCAAGGATGCGAGCGGAAAATTCGTGCCAAAGGTCACGGTGACCGTCGAAGAAAAAGAGGTCGTAATCAAGAAGGTCAATCCTCAAGAGAAGTTTGGCAATATTGAAGTGCGCTTGAATGCGAAAAATCAGACTCTCATCCGCAACGTTCCTCTGCTTCATGTGCAATGGATCCAACCGGGAGACAAGGCGAATAAGGCGATGCCGCTTTCCGGCGGCAAGTACGATGCCACCGAGAAAGTCTTCAAGGACAGCATGGGGAAGTCCATTGCGCTGAAGATATTGGATCAGACCACAAGAAATCTGTTCAAAGGAAAGGATCTTGCGGATCTTTTCACGATTTCCATAGACAACAAGCCCCTCGTCTCCTCTGATGATTTTCAGGAAAGGGAACGGACAGTTCAACTCGGCGCAGGGCGAGACGTCTCCATAAAGGTGGATAAGAACTCTCTCGTGTTCACCGAAGAGAATTATAAAAAGGGTGAAATGGTCAATGTAGATAACAGGACTGGACGCGATCAGACCATCGGCATATCGGTGCCTAAGGCGGTCCTGAACTATGCCGGGGTGGTCCGGAAGCCAGACCAGAAGAGAATTCCTCTTGAGGAATGGGGCCGCTTCAACGTGCCCTCCGATGCAGGGATTTTCGTCGTCCTGATCCCGGAAGTCAAAGAGCTTGCCGCACTGGACGGCAAAGAGATTTCGATCAAGGTTTATGACCGCGACAAGGTACGTGATACCATAAATGTTCCTGTTAAAGTGTCGTCGGAGCTCCGTCGAATGGCGGAAGCCGGACTGGCGGAAGGTGAGGCCGCTAACGACAAGGAAGCCGCGTCAGCTACCGGAACAGACACGACAGCGACGACGGGTGAGGGGACGCAAGTCGCGGCGAAAGATCGGCCGCCCAAGACAGACACCCGCACGAGAGCGAAACCGGAGGCTATTTCCGTGAGCCTCTGGCTCTGGATCATTCCCATCCTTAGTATTGGTTTGCTCGTTGTTGTCGGAGGATACGCGATCTTCTTTATACTGCCGAGGATACAGGTCCTTGAAGATCGGCTGTCCAAGAGCGAGATGTTTATCCACGGGAGCCGGGAGGCGATCCGAGAAGAACTGGATGAGATAAGAAAAGAGATCCTTCAGCAATGCCGGCAAGATACCCACGCGGAATAGCCCTCCTCCTTTCGTTTTCCTTTTGTCTCACATTGATGGTTTTGGCGATGCCGGTCCCCGCGTCGGATGGTGTCCCCGCAGGCGTTATCGACCAGGCCGGTGAGTTTTTGCCCAAATTGCGCATCGTCAAGACTCCTGCCTCCATAGAAGTCAAGAAGATCAATCGTGACGAGAAATTCGATCAGGTGAAAGTGCGTTTATTGGTTCCGCGTGGGGGACAAGCCCGGGCAATGCGGCAGCTTTCCATCCAGTGGGAGAAGGCGCCGGGCAAGATGGGGCGACTCTGGCCAATGGAGATTCATCGCGGATTCGACGCGCAAAGCGGGACATTTACCGCGAGCTGGTCGGAAGCGCTCTCTTTTGTTCTGAGGGACCGGTCTAACAGGAATCTCTTCGGCGAAGCCTCGTGGCACAGGGTGGTCCAATTGTGGCTCGATGGGAAGCCGGTGGTGATCCAACCTCCAGCCGCGCTGGAGAGTCCGGAGTCCGGTCGAGCAATGAGCCCTGAAGTTCGGTCGCGAGAGATATCGGAACCTCCTGCCCGGGAGGTTGCTCAGACAGCCGGCTCCAATGATACCATTCCGCAGCCCCTTGCAGCGCTTCAAGCTCCTGAGGTACAACCACCTGCCGTTCCCAGTCCTCCCACGCCTCTCAAGAACTCAGTTCCCGCGGCGGTGGCGGTGACGGTGGATCCGGGAGCGCTGAAGGATTTGGAACGCAAGTATGACCGAGTCCTCAGGCGACTGGAAAAGCTGGAACACGCTGTGGAAGAGAGCCAGAAATGGTTTTATTGGGGACCCCTCCTTGCATTGACACTCTCGGTTCTTTTCAGTAGTGTAACCCTTTTCCTGACCTATGTGCGCCTATCTCGGGGCCGTGGTTCGGGTATTGTGCCGCCCCAGCAGGTGGGCCTCACCAGGTTCCGCCCACAAGGCAGATTCCGAGACACCGGATAATTCCAGGCGCCTGATTGCAGGAGGATATTCATGTTTGGACCCCTCCCCAGGAGGTTCTTTTTGACGTGCGGCAAGGGGGATGCCTCCACTGGATTAACCTCTTTCGATGCGGCTCTACTCAATGCCGGGATCGGAGACACCAACCTGATACGGATGAGCAGCATACTTCCGCCGGCCGCGGAACAGGTGGACCGGTACGCTTTCCCCAAGGGATCGTTTGTACCCCTTGCTTACGGGGAACGCTCATCGTCGGAACCCGGAACCGTTATTTCCGCGGCGGTGGCTGTAGGCATTCCGGAAGACCCGCTTGCTGCCGGAGTCATAATGGAGCACTCGTGCATCGGAGAGCTGGAACCATGCGAGAAACACGCTCAGGACATGGTTCGAGAATCCATGGAGCTCCTCAGGGGCCTCAAGATCAAGGAAATTAAGAGCATTGCGGTCTCGCACCGGGTACAGCGCGTTGGGACCGTATTTGCGGCGGTGGTGCTATGTCCCTGAACGAACAAGAATGGCTCACCGAAGTCTTCGAAAACAGGTCCGCGTTTGCACTGCGTTACCGGGCCAAGCTTTTCGATCAAGCTTCACAGTTTCAAAGGGTACAGATCTTCGAGACCGAACCCATGGGCCGCGCGCTCATACTCGATGGCTGCTATATGCTCACCGAGCGCGACGCGGCCATTTACCATGAAATGCTGGTTCATCCAGCCATGAACGTGCTGTCCGCGCCGGGCGACGTCCTGGTAATTGGCGGTGGTGACGGCGGAGCGGTCTCCCAGATAGTGAAGTATCCGCAGGTGCGATCCGTCACGCTTTGCGAGATTGACCGGATGGTGGTCGACGCGTGCAGAGAGTTCGTGCCTCAGATTGCCGTTGGCCTTGAGGATCCGCGGGTCCAAGTGTTGTATCAGGATGGCGCGGCTTTCGTGAAAGCGCACACGGGCGAATTTGATCTCATCTTGGTAGATTCCACCGATCCGGTGGGACCGGCGAAGACGCTGTACGAGACATCGTTCTACCAGTCGGTGAAAGCGGCCCTACGGGACGGCGGGGCCGCGGTATTCCAGACAGAGAGCCCGCTTTTCATGACTGAGGTCTTTTTTGAAGCGGTCGGTAAACTTGCGGGCGTATTCGGGGACCACGGCACGTATCCGTATTTTGCCACGGTTCCCTGTTATCCTGGAGGGCTCTGGTCCTTCACATTCTGTTCCGATCAGGTAGATCCGACGACTAGACCGCCTTCGGCGCTTTCACCCGATCTGGAGCCGACGCTCGAATACTACACGGATGGGATTCATCGAGCGGCATTTGCTGCGCCTGCGTTCGTGCGCAGAGCGTTCTCCAAGTGATGGCGATGCACAGAGGCTTCCTGAGACCTTAAGCTTCCGAGTGTGAGCCTAAATCAACAAGATCGGCTGCGGACGCAAATCATTTGGTAGGGGCGCACGGCCGAGGCTGTCTCAAAAGTCCTGGAACTTGGAATATCGTGCTACGATGCGAGGGTGGCCGGGACGTTATACGTCCCGGTGCCGAAGGCACAGGAGGCTTATCTTCTTGTTGGCTTGGTGAGCAAAAGGGCCGAAAGCAGTATATGGGCGCGAATAAACCTCCTGTCGCTTCGCGACCCCGACGTATGACGTCGGGGCCACCCAGGTGGGACTCTTTTCACTAGCCGTGGCACGATCTCGATTGGGATCAAAGTTTTGAGACAGCCTCCTCGAAGCGCCCCTACCAGGAATTCCGCGCATCGCGGGGCTTTGAGACACTTTGGGTCGTACGCCCTACGTGACTTCGGAACACGAGCATCCTCGACGCATTGGTTAGGAATAATGGGAATCCAGCATTTTCTTGAAGCCCACGCGGATACGATCATGCCTGGCGCTCCGGTGCTTGTCGGGCTGCCGTTGGACAAGACCGCGACCTATCGCCCGGGAAGTGGAGACGCGCCTGCGGCAATACGAGCTGCGTCCGACTCTATTGAATCGTATTCTCCTCTTCTGGACCTGGACCTGCTGGACAACCCCTTTGCAGATATTGGGGATCCGGATCTCCTTGATGATTCAGTGGAAGATTCTCTCGCGAGAATCGAGGATCGGGCGAAGCAAATCCTGGCGTCCAACTGTCCCATCTTGAGCGTGGGAGGCGAGCACACCATCACCCTTCCGTTGGTTCGGGCAGCACGAGAAATGTATCCGGACCTTGTGCTCGTCCACGCGGACGCGCACAGCGATCTGCGGGAGCAATACGAAGGCAGCACGATCAACCATGCTACGGTTATGCGACGAATTACAGAGCTTGTGGGGCACGAACAGCTTGTCCAGCTCGGTATACGGGCTGGGACCAGGGAAGAGTTCGAGTGGATGCGTGAGCGATTTACCCTGCTTTCGTGGAACCCTGCTGCAGAGAAGGAGCTTCTCCGACGAGTGGAACGCCGCCCGGTATACCTCAGCTTGGATCTGGACGTGCTCGATCCCTCGTGCTTTCCGGGAACAGGCAACCCGGAGCCCGGAGGCTGGTCGTATCATGAGCTGGAACGCCTGCTCTGGGCTACTACATCCATGAATCTTGTGGCCGCGGACGTCGTGGAACTGAGTCCACGGTATGATCCTTCGGGAGTTTCTGCGATTACCGCGGCTAGGGTGGTTCGTGAACTTCTCCTTATTCTGGCTGCCGGACGCTGATGGACTGTCTGCGCTGAAATGAGATGCCCCGGGTAGGATGTGGTGACCCCGGACCCGATCCGGGGGAACCGCATCAATCGAGTCAAGACCGCGACCGATGCGGTTCCCCCACGTTCCGCGGGATCACCGCATCCTACAAGCTGATCTCCGAGGCGAAGCCTCGGAGTGCACGCCGAAGCCGAGAAACCTTCATGATTCGTTGTAGCTCTCTAACTATAGCAGTTGCTGTTGACAGCCGTGCAGCAGGTTGATAGACCAGATTCACGCACAATAGCTCTTAGGCTGGGGAAATGACCGGGCGCTTCCATCGTACCTTGTCTGCTTTGATTCTCCTGATGGCTACATGTGTCTTGATGCCCATATGGGACGCCGGAGCCGCGGAAAATGGATCCAAGCAGCGGACAGCACCCCCCGCCGGTCGTCCTGACCTGGTAGACCTTATCAAAGAAGTCTCCCCGGTAGTCGTCAACATATCCATAGAAAAACACATGCTCCAGCAGAGTTCCTCGGAACCGCCACCTCTGTTTCGCCCGCGCTACGGGTGGTCTGAGGACCGATCCCGCGACAGAGAGCGGTACCAACTAGACAGCTTGGGCAGTGGTTTCATCTATGACCCGGAGGGGCACATTGTCAGCAATGCCCACGTGGTTGAAGGAGCAACCAAGATCCTGGTGACACTCTCTTCCGGCAAAGTCTGCCCCGCTACGGTGATTGCCGTGCATCCCAAGGTGGACCTGGCTCTGCTCAAGATCAAACCTCCCTATGAGCTGCAAAAGGCGCAACTGGGCGATTCATCGAAAGTTCAAGTGGGCGAGTGGGTTCTGGCGGTCGGCAATCCTTTCGGGCTCGGCAGGACCGTGACATGCGGGATCGTGAGCGGGAAAGGGCGCTTCCTTGGGCTCGGCCCTTCCGACGATTTCATTCAGACCGATGCATCCATCAATCCCGGCAATTCCGGTGGGCCGCTCTTTAACATGGCCGGCGAAGTGATCGGCGTCAACACGGCCATCATCGCGTCCGGCAAGGGGATAGGTTTTTCCATTCCGGCCAATTACGTCAGAGAGCTGATCAACGAGTCGGGAAAAATGAAGCGCCCCGTGCGCGGGTGGCTGGGGATCTATGTTGAGGATATGACCTCAGAGCAGGCACGGGCCCTGGGCATGAGCGAACCGC
>JBMOME010000345.1:0-11410 GCA_049323095.1 Thermodesulfobacteriota bacterium | reverse complement strand
AATGCCGGTCTCAAGCGTGGAGACCTGATCCTGGATGCGGCAAGCGAACAGATCCGCAGCGGGCGCCACCTCTCCAGGATCGTGGCCGCGTCCAAGCCCGGAGATCTGGTCAAGATGACGGTGTTACGACAGGGCAAGGCCTACACACTCGACGTGGTTATCGGGAAGGCCCCTGAATAGGGCCTCGGCTTCGGGTTAGCTCTTTTCGAATAATGGCTGCAAGCTGATCCACAGTTTCTTCCAGGTCTCGGTTCACAACTTGATATTTGAAGAGCTTCGCGGCCGCGAGCTCATCTTTCGCGTTCTTGATCCGCCGATTTATCACTTCTTCCGAATCCGTTCCCCTCCCTCTGAGCCGCTCTTCCAGAACCGTCATGTCCGGTGGGCTGATGAATATGCCCACTGCGTCGGGCATCTTCCCGAACACCTCTTTCGCGCCTTCAACGTCGATATCCATGATCATCGGTTGGCCGGATTCCAAGCACCGGCGTACTGGGCCTGCGGGGCTCCCGTAAAGGTTCCCGTGGACCTCTTTCCATTCAAGGAATCCACCTTCCTCAATCATCTGCCGGAAGCGGTGCGTGTCCAGAAAATAGTAGTCTTCCCGGTTCACTTCACCTTCTCGAGGCGGCCTGGTAGTGCAGGAAACGGAGTAGGCCATGTCCGGAAACAGGGCCCTCAAGCGTGCGATAAGGGTCGTCTTGCCGCCTCCGGAAGGTGCTGAGATTACGAATAGAATTGATACGGCCATCGTGTGCCTGTCATCGCATGTCTATCTATTGCTCGAATCCTACGTCGAGAGCGTACATGTGTCCGTCGGTGCTGCTAAAATAGACCGTTCCACGGCGAATACGCGGAGCTGCGAGAATGGCCCCTTCGGTTGCAAACGTCCACAGTTCGGTTCCGGTCCGTGCATCCAACGCGTACAGACTGTGGTCCGTGTTCCCCAGGTAGACCACTCCGTTGGATTCCACAGGGGCTGTGTACACACCAATGTCGCTATCGTGCCGCCACTTGTCCTCTCCAGTCACCCTGTCGAGAGCATAAACGGTGCCTTTCACCCCGGAAAAGAAGAGCAGATCTTCCGTGAGACCGAGCGATGTGTAAACCGCCTTCTCGGTGCCCCGCCGCCATCGTTGGCGCCCGGTCGCAGCCTCGACAGCGTGTAGCATCGTCTCTCCGCTCCCGAAGTACACGATTCCTGCTGCGATCTGCGGCGAGCAATCAATGGGCGCTCCTGCCTTATATTCCCAGACGGGATTACCCGTACCTTCGTCCAGAGCGTAGAAAATCCCTTTAGGACTTCCCACGAATACCATTCCAGCGTCCGCAGCGGGCGAGCACTCAGCCCAATGCAAAGTGGTACCTTTTACCTTGAACTGCCACCTCAGTTCACCGGTCAAGCTGTCAAGGGCGTACAGACTGCCATCAGAACTCGTAATGTAGGCCTTCCCTCCGGCCAACCGGGGGGAAGACCAGATAGGCCCCCTGGTCTTGAACCGCCATACCGTGGCCCCCGTGTCCGCGCTTATGGCGTGTATGTGGCTGTCCCAGCTCCCGAAATAGACCAGCCCCCCTTCCACCACGGGGGATGACCGAATGACGTCTCCGGCGCGGTAACTCCAGAGTTGTCCGCCGGTCGCGCAATCGAGGCAATAGAAGCGCGCGTCCCAGCTCCCAAAGAAGAGAGCGCTCTCGGCAAAGGCGGGGGACGAAACAATCCACGCGTTTGTGCGGAACCGCCAACGATACGAATAGAGCGTCAACTGCTGAGTGTGGGAAAGGCGCTGGCCGGTCACTTCGATATCCACGGTGGAATCGCCCTCGGATCTTCGCTCCTCCAGTTCCTCCTGCGTCAACAGGTTGGCTGCAACGAGCTTCTTGAACAAGCTGGTTAGCCCCCGCGCGGAAAACCCATACTTGGACATGAGCTCTTCATCACTGAGGCCGGCACGAATATCAATTACGGCTTCTCGGGCATTCACTCTTGGTTTCGGCGACTTCATCTGAGTGTTCCTCTAATTTCTACAGTTGCCACTGCTTGCTTTTCATTGCAAGTGCACTCAGCTCCGGAACGTGTTAACGCCCAGCCACATGTGAGGATTCCAGCCTGCCCCCGGCATCGGTGCGGAATAAAGACCGGGCTACATGGCACATGCCAACTCCCATAGCTAAAGAGCTACAACGAATCGTGAAAGTCCTCGGCTTCGGCGAGCACTCCGGGGCTTCGCCTCGGAGGCCGGCAGTAAGAGCGCATCGTTGCGCAATAATTTGGAGGGGAGACTCAATCTCCCCTCCAAACCACCCCATACGTGAACCCGAACACGGGTGCCTCAGGCCGACGACTCTCATAGGATTCTCAGTATTCGCACAACCCGGAGGGAAGTCCTCCCCTTGATTTTCGCGGCCGATCTGCTAGATTCAGCATCAGGGCGGCCGATCGCCCGGATGATCTTGACTTGAGAGCGCTCGATGCTTCGCAAGGTATTCTTCTCCATATTGATGCTGGTCAGCCTGACCGCGTTGATCTATGGCGGTTTCTTCAGGGAATTCAAGGTATACGATAACCTGGAGAAATTCGACCAGCTCAAGAACGTGGGCATCAGGATCAAAATCCCCGGATACGACCAGCAACAGCCGGAACTGACAGTCCAGTCTCAATGGTTCTCGGAACCTGAGGTGGTCAATGCCATGACTTTCGACGGAATCGGGTTGTACAAAGATGGGCGCCTGATTTCGAATTATCCCGATCTGAGAATGCTTAAAGGCAGGCGTCCCTGCCCGACCTGACTCTGATAAGGTCCGCCGTGAGCGGTAGACCAAATGATGTCGCGACAACTCGGGCCCGACACGTGGAACATTATTGGCCAAACAAGAACTTTAGACCTAATCCACGCGAGCGACGCCCTGAGGTGAGACGCACTCGAGAAATATGAACAAATATCTAGGGATCTCGCTGTGGAGAAATTAAGACTCAAGGTTCAGCTCGCGTGTGCCGCGTTGTTTAACATAGGCTTTGTGCAGTGGCATTCCGTGTGCTTCCCTGTTCTCAACTGTCATTCCTGTCCTATATCGCTCTTTTCATGTCCCATTGGGGTCATCGGGAAGTTTGCTGAAGTCGGCCTCGTCCCGCTCAGCGTCATCGGCTTGATGGCCGTGGGAGGCCTGGTTGCCGGGCGTCTGCTTTGCGGGTGGGCCTGTCCTTTCGGGTTCCTCCAGGAATTGCTCTACAAGATTCCCTTCCCCAAGTTCACCATGCCGTCCTGGACCAGATTCATCAAATACGGCGTCTTTGTCGCTCTGGTGGTGCTTGTGCCGGTGTTCCTCTCGACCGCGTCACAGCTCTATTTCTGCAGGCTCTGTCCTGTGGCCACCATCGAATCAGCTATCCCCTGGGCGATTATCAGCGGAACCACGAATGCGGTCTCTCTCTCAATCCGCCTCGCAATCCTTTTCGGCATCATCATGGTCGCGATGGCGCACCAACGCTTCTTCTGCAAAGTAATCTGCCCTCTCGGAGCCTGTTTGTCCCTGATGAACCGATTTGCGGCCATATTCCCGGAGCGTAATGTGGACTGCATCGAGTGCGGAACGTGCAGCAAGGTCTGCCCCATGGGCACCGGCCGGGAAGAGGACGGCTTCGGCGCATTCGATGAGAAGACCGAAGAATGTATCTCCTGCCTTGAGTGCCAGAAAAAGTGCCCCACCAGCGCCATCAAAATCTGGGGCGGCTAGAATCGGTTGCAAGAGAGGAGTATTTGAAGAGGGAACCGGGGAGGCCCCTTTTTCTGCAAAAAGGGTCCTCCCCGGACCCCTCCTCCAAAAACTCCCCACTCTTGCAAGCGCTTCCAGCGCTTGAGGGCCTTGCACACTACAGATCTTACGGGCTGCCATCCACACTCTTACAATATTTGCAAAATAATAAGCTCTTCACCTTCCGTCACCCCGGCGAAAGCCGGGGTCCAGTCCCGCGATATTGAATCACGCCTTTGGCGTGCCTGGGTTCCGGCTTTCCCCGGAATGACGGTATCCGGCCGCCCGCCTGGATTCGGGAGAAACGTTTAGTAGCGAATATGTGCTCCTTGCAGTCGATGAGCTGGGCCTCAAAGATGCACTGGCTCTAAGGTCACCTATCCGTCATCGGACTTGAATGGGGGAGGCGTGCCGTGAACAAAGCGACCTATTTAGGGCTCGAAGGTGAGATCGACGACGTGGCCGTCCAGGTCGATCCAGACCATGAACCCGGACGGTTTCTTTTTCTTGGCCCTTGTGCGTATCTCGTTGAGGCGTGATGAAGGCATGTCCACTGCCGCGGTTTTCAGGAAGCGGTTGAGTTCTCGGAGTGTCTTGAAGTGCTGTATGGTCATGAGATTACCTCTATCCAACCGTACAAGAAGAAACGAGCGGCAAGCGCCGCTCATATGAAACTCACTTTACCGCGAATAGACAAGATCCCGCAAGCGTTTATCTCAGGGTGGAGTAATCGTTCGGTTACGCGTGGGGGAGAGTGTCATTGCTGTAGATGTTAGATCCACTTGACTTCCGCACGTAACTGAGTCCTTACAAAACCAGCTTTGGCATTCAATTACGTCGGCAAAGGTGTTGTTTTTGGTCGAATGAAGGGCCTCAGTAGGACCGGCATCTTGCCGGTCATTTAGGAGGAGTATCTTGTCCGTTAGGTTTCACATCCGCGTAGTCCGGGGACCGGCAAGATGCCGGTCCTACTATTTCGGTGGAGCAACCGGCGGTGATCTTCCCCCCGCACCTAAACTATTACGGGATGTAGCAGTCCTTTAGTCGCGCGCGGTTGGCAGCTTTGTCGGAATGTCTCATTGCGAATCCTCCGGATCGAGTCCGGAGTCCTCGCAATGGCACGGCTCAACCTGACAGCCCCCGACTAAGTGAATGGACATAAGAGGTTCCGGCTCAGGTCTTAGTCTTGTGAGCGCTCTTTTCTTTGCTCAGGCGGCTGGTGGTACGTGCTAACCTTGCGATGAGGGTTTCCAGGAATACTTGGTAGAACTTGACTCGCAACTCAGGGCTTTCGCGCTCCAGGATCTTCAGGTCCAGCTTCAGCACGAGACACGGTTCCCGTGCGATCACGTGGGCAGTTCGAGGCGTCTTGGTGAACGCGCCCATTTCTCCGAAGCAGGCCCCAGTCTTGAGTTGCGCGACTTTCTTCTTGTGCTTCACCACTTTCACCGTCCCGTGGATGAGCACGAAAAAGGTGGTATCCGCATCTCCTTCCCGGACGATCACTTGTGACTTTTCATACCGGATGAACTTGCCGTGCCGGACGACTTCCTCGATTTCTTTGCGGCTGAAAGGCTGGAAAAACTCAATCGATTTGAGGTATTCGGCCTTTCGAGAAGCCTTGAAGTCCCTCACGGGGATCATCTTCCCCTTCATGGCCTGATCGAGGTTTTCAGCAAATTCTTCGCCGGACGGGTATCTCAGGTCAGGCTCTTTTTCCAGGGCTCGTTCGATGACCACTTGGATGCCCGGAGGAAGTTGAGGATTAAGCTTCGTGATCGGCGGCGGAGGCGCGTACCGCACATTATCCATGAGCTCGTACAGGGTGCGGCCTTGGAATGGCCGCCTGCCCGCAAGCAGTTCGAAGAGAACCACGCCCAGGGAGAAGAAATCGGTCTGCTTGGTAAGCTCCAGGCCCTTGGTTTGTTCCGGGGACATGTAACTGGGTGTGCCCATCACGTCGAGCGCGGGCGTCTTCTCCATCTGCGCCGTCACGGCAATGCCGAAGTCGGTGATCTTGATGGTCCTGTCCAGAGTGTACATCAAATTCGCGGGCTTAATATCGCGGTGAATCACGTTCCGCGAATGCGCGAAATCCAGTGCGCGACAGACCTTCTTGATCAGTTCCACGACCGTGGCAGGAGGCAGGAGAGTCTCTTTGGTGTTGTAATTGGCCAGAGTCTTACCTTCCACCAGCTCCATGGCGATATAGCAGCAGTCGGAATCCTGGCCTACGTCGTAGATGACCACGATATTCGGGTGAACAAGGTTCCCTGCGATACGCGCTTCCTCGAAGAACTTGCGGATCACGTATTGCAGGTCCTGCTTGTCATATATGAGGTCAAAACGCCGCGTCTTGAGCGCAACCAGGCGGCCGATCATGGGGTCACGCGCGCGGAAAACCTCACCCATGTTCCCTCTACCAAGGGTTCCCAGTATTTCGTACCTGCCTATGGTAGGTTGAAGTTTGGGCTCTTCCAGAATTATTTGAACAAGATCTTCAGGTCGATCCATGAAAAGCATTATAGCTAATTTGAGCCCCGCGAGGAAGGTCTGCTGTTGACAGGTCACCACGAGATCGTGAACATACACCAAAGGAATTGCAAGCGAGCAACTCTATGGCCGTCACCCGGATCGCCAAGAACCTGTTCAGGACTCGTGAAATCCTAACCGTCTTCTTTCGTCACGGGTTCGGGGATCTTGTCCAGAGGATGGGTCTCGCGCGATTCCTGCGATTCCGCTACAGGCGCGATAAGGCTCTACGAGAGCCTCCGGAGCCGAAGACGCCGGCCAAACGGTTCCGAGAAGCCCTGGAAGAGCTGGGGGGCGCGTTCGTCAAGCTCGGGCAGCTCCTCTCCACCAGGCCGGACATCCTTCCTACGAGCTGGATCGAGGAACTCACTCCGCTTCAGGATGATGTGGCCGCGGTCGACTTCCGCCTCATCCAGGACACTCTGGAAGCCGAACTCGGCTCCCTCTCAAGCCGATTTCGATTTGTGGATCCCACTCCTCTTGCCACCGGCTCCATAGCTCAAGTCCACGCAGGCGTCACGCTCGACGGGGACGAGGTGGTGATAAAGGTCTGCAAGCCGGGCGTGAAAGAGGCCATCTTTCAGGATATCGACATTCTGGAAGCTCTGGCCGAAGTCATGGAAAAGCATGTTCCGGAATCACGCAATTATCAGCCGGTGAGTATTGCGAGACAATTTCGTGAAGCGGCAACCGATGAGCTGGACTTCACCAGGGAAGGTCGCAACCTCGACCGGTTCAGGGCTGACTTCGAACCGCATCCGCATGTGATCTTTCCTCGTGTGTACTGGGATCAGACCACGGAACGCGTGCTCACCATGGAACGCATCTACGGCGTGAAGATCTCCCTCGTAGAATCCATGCCGGACGCGGGCATAAACAGGGACAAAGTCTCGCAGAACCTGGCCGAGGCGGTTTTACGACAGATCCTGGAATTCGGCTTCTTTCACGGGGATCCTCACCCGGGAAACATTGTGGTGGTGGGCGAAGAAGACATCTGTTTCCTCGATTGCGGCCTGGTTGGGCGCTTGGATGAGCGACTCAGAGAAAACCTCTTGCTGCTGGTTTCCGCGGCCATCCGAAGGGACATTGACACTCTCGTCAACATCCTCGCGGATATGGATACGCTCCCTCAGGACCTGGAACGTGCCCGCTTCGTGAGAGAAGCGAACCTATTCGTAGAGCGGTACTATCGCATTCCGCTCGCTAAGATCAGGTTGTCTTCCATTGTTCAAGACATCATGGAGATCATCCGCAGATTCGGCATCAGAATTCCTTCCGACGTGCTGTTGATAGGAAAAGCCCTGATTACCTTGGAAGGCGTGGGCCGCACTCTCGATCCTGACTTTGACGCAGTAAGCGCGGCTGAGCCCTTCGTCCGGCAGTTAGTCATGACCACGTACGGTCCCAAGGTGCTGGGCAGAAGGTTTGCTCATGCATCGCACGAGCTGTTGAGGCTCCTTGCGGACCTTCCGTACGACCTGAGAGAATTCTCCCGAAGCCTTCGAGAGAACCGCCTCCGATTACAGATCGAACACCGGGGCCTCAGCGAGCCGGTCCGCGAGATGAACCGTGCTTCCAAACGACTTTCCATAAGTCTGGTCACATCATCCGTGGTGCTTGCATCTTCCGTGATTGTCCTGGCATCCACCGAGCCCCGATTCATGGGCGTCCCCATCTTCGGAATCATCGGCTTCGCCATCGCCGCGACCTTGTCACTGTGGCTGCTGGTGTCCACGCTGAGAGATAATCGAAGATAGAGTTCCCAGCAGACATGCACCTCTGGACACTCCTTCGGGAGGCAAACTCAGGGGCCCCAGCGGCAAGTCTGATGTGAGCATTAAGCTCCGAGCGGCATGGGAAAGATCGGGGATCTCTCCTATGACAACGACTTGGTAGTGGATCAATTTGCCACCTGAAGCACCTCCGCCATTTCCCGAAATGAATTTGCCAAGATTGGTCGGGCAGGACCAGAGGAAGCTTAGTTCAGATACGCCCGCCCAGAGCCATCCTAGGAACTCTCGCTGTACCAACAATTGGGATCAATCACGAGTTCTTCAAAGGTAATTGCTTCCGAGAGACATAAGGCCCCTTTTTCAAAATAATCCCAGTTACCCAGTTGACAAGATTAGAATCCATGCACACGTGTAAACCGACGTGGGTTTGATTACTTGGGTTTCTGTTGAGGAGAGTATGGTTCATGGAAGGAAATCCCTATCAAACAAGACAGCCAAATATTGTCGAAAATGAACAGCTAAGAATCCCTCAGCGCGAAGGCTACGCGGCATTGGTTGCACATGCTGCCTCGGACGAGAATGAGCGAGAGGTTGGCATCATTATGCCGGTAGGCTGCGGAAAGTCAGGATTGATAACCATTTCGCCTTTTGCCTTCCGAGCAAGGCAAGTCCTTGTCGTCGCCCCGAATGTTCAAATTGCTCAACAATTGTATCGGGATTTCGACCAAACTCAGACGGGCCGTTTCTATATAAAATGCGGAATCCTTAATGATCCTGAATACCCCGAACCGGTGGAGATCCGAGGGCGCACAACTAATCTGAGTGATATTCAATCTTCCGATGTTGTTATCACGAATATCCAACAATTACAGGGAGAAGAAAATAGGTGGCTGGAAGATCTTCCCCAAGATTTTTTTGATCTCATTCTCTTCGATGAAGCTCACCACAACGTAGCGGCCAGTTGGGAACTTCTAAGGAGGTCGTTCCCCAATGCTCGTATCCTCAATTTCAGCGCTACCCCGGTGCGTGCGGATGGACAGTGCATGTCCGGTAGGGTGATTTATTCCTACCCGGTCGCGAGGGCTATCCAGGAAGGATATGTCAAGAGCCTGAAGGCTCTAGTGCTTAACCCGAGAAGCTTACGATTCGTCAGACGAGCTGATGGGCAGGAAATAGAGGTGTCCCTTGACGAAGTAAGGAGGCTTGGGGAAGAAGACGCTGATTTCCGCAGGAGCATTGTAACCTCAACAGAAACCTTAAACACTATCGTTGATGCTTCCATCAGAGAATTGGAAAGGATAAGAACAGGGACTTCAAGTAGTCGGCATAAAATCATTGCCTCGGCTCTGAATTACCAACATTGCATTCAAATAGTCCAAGCCTATCGCGCCAGGGGGCTAAAGGCGGATTACATACACAGCCGTGAAGATAGCGCAGCGAACCGCCGCGTACTCAATCGCCTTGAAAATCATGAGTTGGACGTGATCGTTCAGGTCCGTAAGCTTGGGGAAGGCTTTGACCACCCTTTCTTGTCAGTAGCAGCTGTCTTCAGCATTTTCAGTAATCTGGCTCCTTTTGTCCAATTTGTGGGACGCATCATGCGGGTCATAGAGTCCAATAATCCAAGGAGTCCGATGAATCAGGGAACAGTGGTATTTCATGCAGGAGCTAACATTGCCAGCAGATGGGAAGACTTTCAAGATTTCAGTGAGGCCGATCAAGCATATTTTGACGAGCTGCTTCCGATGGAAGGATTAGACTTCGAGAATGCAAATGAAATAGCCGTGGAGCCTGCTATTCCTCTGCGACGAGAGAACGACGTCCTGGTGAGGTCTCAGGCCGGTATCGTGATGCAAGAGATACCCCTTTTAGCGGAGGATGAGGAGGCTAGACGAGCCTTTGAAGTTCTTAGAGAACGTGGATTTACAGCCGAGGATTACCGACGAGCGGTAGAGCTTGAACCTGTTCCGACAACCAGGGTCAGACGGCGACAAGCCGCTAGATCTTCATTGGACGACAGAGTACGTAATGAGGTTGGGCTTATACTGAGGCAGCGCAATCTAAATCCCCAGGGGCGTGACCTGGACCGCAGAAGAATAGGTCAGATTAATTTCACGGTTCTGAAATCGGCAATTGATCGCAATATCTATACGTTGGTCGGTCGTCAGCCCGGCGAAAGGCCGGACTACACTCAAGCCGAGTTGGATCGAATCGAAATGAACTTCCAATCAATGGTAGATAACGCCGTAAGGGAGGTATTCGATGCCCAGACCTAAGTCATTTCTACCTCAGTTAAACGTGGATCATGCCCTTAAGGCCCACAACTGTCAGCACAATCAACGTCATCGCCTGCTACGTGGCGATGCTCGATTGAAAGTGAAAGTGAATCGGACACATGAGCATTTTTGTGTCCAATGTGCGCTTGAGATAATCAGTCGTGATGTTGAAAGACTGACTGCCTTGGCTCAGGAGCTGAATGGGGAAAATCGTTAATCTGACGCTAACCCGTGTGGGCTGCACAGCGAAGTGTTCCACTCGCCTCTTATGTAAATCTCAAAACCTAACTAAAATCTGGGGACATAAATGAAATCTGGGGACACCTTTCTTGATTCTCGCGCCTCAGCGCAAATTGGGTATGGTGTCCCTGGATTGTGCGACCGCAAAGACAACGAACAAAGAGATGGCCGAGGCATTCAAGCATCGTCTCGTTGAAGTAGCCGGATTCAAGTTTGTCCCGGAGCCATTGCCCATGGTCAATAGTCAGAATGCGATTATTTATTATTTGTTTTTCGCATCTCACAACGACACAGGCAGGAAGATCGTGTCGGATATATTCAGAAAGTATTCCAAGAGGGTCATGTCTCATGTCTCTTAATACCGGTATCGAATGGACTCAGGCAACGTGGAACCCTGTGACCGGGTGCTCAAAGGTGAGCCCTGGCTGCATGAACTGTTATGCAGAATGCATGGCTCGGCGGCTACAGGCCATGGGGTCCGCAAACTACCTCAATGGCTTCAAAGTGACTATTCATGAGCATGTGCTTGAACTTCCCTTCCAATGGAAGCATCCCAAAAGAGTCTTTGTTAATTCTATGAGCGACCTTTTCCACAACGACGTGCCGACTGACTTTATTTTGAACGTCTTCGAAGTCATGCAACGTGCAAGTCATCATCAGTTCCAAATCCTCACCAAGAGATCCGAACGCCTGCTGAAGCTCGATTCCCTACTGACGTGGCCCCGGAACGTTTGGATGGGGGTTACTGTAGAGACGGCTGACTACGCCTTTCGCATCGATCATTTGAGAAGAACCGGCGCCAAACTCAAGTTCCTGTCGCTTGAACCTTTGCTCGGGCCGATCCGGAATCTTGAATTGCACCAGATTGACTGGGTG
>JBMOME010000344.1:0-3833 GCA_049323095.1 Thermodesulfobacteriota bacterium | reverse complement strand
TGCCACGGACCTGAGCTTTGACAGGTCCGTGTCTGATTCAGAGGACTTCTCATCGTTTGGCCGCGCACAGGTATAAGGGGGCACCGCTCTCTTGCACGAAAAAAGGACGCGGCGCGTAGTCTTTTTCCCCGTGCTGTGGTATAGTTCAGAGCCGGGAAGAATGGGGATTTTTGGTCATGAGACCTTTCAAGTCGGGTTTATGGTTGCTCGTGTTGGTGCTGCTTGCGATTGGCGCGTCCGGGATGGAGCTGTACGCCCAACAATTCCCGTACTCCGTTCCGCAAGCTCCGGAATTTGATTCGGGTGGGGAATCGGCCGCGCGGACACCTGGGCGCAGACCCACTCAGAACAGACAGCGATCTTCAACGGCTGAAAATTATGAGCAACAGCCCCCGGCGCCTGCGATAAGCCCCAGCGCTCCCAGCGCGCCGCGTGGGACGCGAGGCCCACAACAGACGCCTCCGGCCCCGTATGTGCAGCCGGAGCGTCCCTTGCAGAGGAGTGCCTCTCCGCAACCTCCGCCTCCTCAGCGGCCCCCAGGGCCTGGGCCAGGGATGCCGGTGGCCTCCGCGCCGCCACAAGGCGCTCCCCAAGGCCAACCGCAGATTGATTGCTCCGGATTTCCCATGATGATAGCCAATGCCGCCTCAGAGACCGAAAGGCGACTAGCGGCTAGGGAGTTTCTTACCTGCCTGCTCTACAGCGGATGGCAATTTGAGCAGGCGAGACAACACGTGATTGCGACTATGGAAAGTACCAGAGCGCTCCGAAGGTAGTGGATCCGTTGCACACCTTCGAGTTTTTGCGGGGGAACCCTGGAAGAGTTTTTTTAAGACGCCTCCCACACTATGCTTTGAATTACTCCAAGGTCATCAGACCACTTCTCATCCTGGGGGGCAATGCGCAATGAATGATAGAAGTAGGGGTGGAATTGATGCCGGCGAAGAATTGTTACGCCACAGATCTCGGATTGATTAGCGTCTCAAACGCCGAGCGGCTTATGGAAGCCGTAACGAAGCGACGGGTCAGGGAAGAACTGCCGGATATCGTCTTGTTCCTGGCACATCCCAAGACCGTTGCGGTTGGACTGCGAGGCGGCCCTCCTGAGAGACATCCCGACCTGCTGGTAAGTCCAAGGCGACTGGAAGAAGAAGGAATCAGCCTGGCTCGTTCCATCCGCGGAGGGGGAATAACCTACCATTGGTCGGGCCAAGTGGTCTGCTATCCGCTTTTCGCTCTTGGGCCTCGCGAACGAAACATTTCCCAATACATGCGCAATCTGGAAGAGGTGGCCATTCGCTGCCTGGATCGGTTCGGGATTAGGGCCGAGCGCAAGCGAACCAGCGCTGCGCACATTGGGCTTTGGGCTCAAGACCGCAAGGTGGTTTCCATGGGGGTGAGGGTAAGCTCGTGGATCACGAGCTTCGGATTTGCGCTCAACTTGGAAGGAGACCTTGAGCCTTCCCGTTACGTAAGGCCTTGCGGCTTGGAACAAGTACGTTTGACAACTGTGGAAGAGATTCTGGGTCGCGCGCCTTCACGGAAATGGGTTGTGGAGGTGCTTCAGCGGGAATTTGGTTCGGTATTCGGCCGGAAGCTGTGCAGGATGCCGGATCGCCTTACACATGAAATCTGGTCGCTCGACCGGCCCGAGGACCGTGCGATGGCAGGTTCAGCATGGATGTGAACAAAATGATGGAAATGATCGTGTTCATGGACCCCGAAGGTCACGTGGACGAAGAAGCGATCAAAGACATTCCCGAAGAGCTGATCCGCAAGATGTATCGGCTCATGATCTTCACTCGCCTCTGTAACAACAAAGCCTTGAGCTTGCAGCGGCAGGGCCGCGTGGGAACCTTGGCGTCTGTGCGTGGCCAGGAGGCCGCGAACGTGGGCATGGGGCTCGCTATGGAGCCTGGCGACTGGTTTTTGCCCTCGTTTCGTGAGTATGGCGCGCAGTTCGCTCGCGGCGTCAAGGCAGTGGACCTGTTCACGTACTGGTCCGGGGACGAGCGGGGCATAAAGCCTCCCGAAGATTCCCGCGTTTTGCCCATTTGTATCACGGTGGCATCGCAGCTCTGCCATGCTGTCGGCGTGGCCATGCAAGCTAGAATCCGTGGGGAAAAGATCGCTGTCCTCTCCAGTTCCGGAGACGGTTCCACCTCTCAGGGGGATTTCCACGAAGCCCTCAATTTTGCCGGCGTGTACAAGCTCCCTGTGGTCTTCGTTATTCAAAATAATGGGTGGGCGATTTCCGTGCCCTTTGAGAAGCAGACCGCGACCGAGACCATATCCCAAAAAGCAATTGCATATGGCATCGATGGCGCACGAGTTGACGGCAACGACATCTTTGCCGTGTACCTGACCGTCAAGCGTATCCTGGATGCCGCAAGAAACGACTACCGGCCCGCTCTGGTTGAGCTGGTCACCTATCGTATGGACGACCACACCACGTCGGACGATGCCGCGCGGTATCGGAAAAAGGAAGACGTGGAAGCCTGGGCTGCCCGAGACCCCATTGACCGGCTGCGCAAGTACCTGTCCCAGAAATACGACTGGGACGACAAAAAGGAAGAAGAACTGCAAACCGAGCTCGCCCAGGAAGTGGAGGAAACCGTTGCGGCTTTCGAGGCCGAACCTCTTCCCGAACCCGCAGACATATTCAACTACATGTATTCCGATGAACCGTGGCACATCCGTGAACAGAGAGATGAAGTTGAGCGCAGTGCCGGAGAGTCTTCGAGGTGAAATATGGCTCGCTTGTCAATGGTTGAAGCAATTAACGCTGCTCTAAAGGACAAAATGGCCGGCGATGACCGTGTAGTGGTCTTGGGCGAAGATGTGGGCGTGGACGGAGGGGTCTTCAGGGCCACAGTAGGGCTGATTGAGCAGTTCGGCTCCTGGCGCGTCATTGACACTCCTCTCGCCGAGAACTGCATTGTGGGGAGTGCGGTGGGCATGGCCATATCAGGCCTCCGTCCCGTGGCTGAGATCCAGTTCGAGGGCTTCATGTTCAAAGGCTTTGACCACGTATACAGCCATGCGTCCCGGATGCTGCACCGTTCCCAGGGCGTGTACAATGTTCCTTTGGTGATACGGGCTCCATACGGAGCGGGGGTCCGAGCGCTGGAACACCATTCGGACGCGCCGGAAGCCTTATTCTGCCATGTGCCCGGGTTGAAGGTGGTCATCCCCTCGACTCCGTATGATGCCAAGGGCCTGCTCATCGCCTCCATTGAGGACCCTGATCCGGTGATCTTCCTCGAACCCAAGCGGCTCTATCGATTATTCAAGGAAGAGGTTCCTGATGGGGAGTATCGTGTGCCCTTGGGTGAAGCCCGAATTGTCCGCGAAGGAAACGATTTGAGCATTATCACGTACGGAGGCATGGTCTCCGTCTGCGAGCGGGCCGCACAGCATCTCTCTGAAGAAGGCGTGGACGTGGAGATCGTGGACCTGCGCACGATCTGGCCTTTTGACGTGGAGGCAATCACCTCATCTGTGAACAAGACAGGTCGAGCCACAATAGTTCACGAAGCACCCAGGTCTTTCGGCGCGGGTGCGGAGATCGCGGCAACTATCGCAGAACGCTGTTTGTTGTCGCTCCTTGCGCCGATTAAGCGAGTTACCGGATACGACGTGGTTCCACCGTTGGCCAAATTGGAGGAATACAATTACCCGACCGCAGACCGGGTGATAATGGCGGTTCACGAAACCATGCAATTCTAGAAACCTTGAGAAGAGCTAGGAAGTTTCGGATGTGTTTCCGGGGGGGCCCTTTTTGCAAAAAGGCCCCCTCCGGACCCCTCCCCAAAAACTCCTATCCTTATCAA
>JBMOME010000343.1:0-32796 GCA_049323095.1 Thermodesulfobacteriota bacterium | reverse complement strand
GAACGAAAAAACTTTACTTTGACCGCTCAGTCCCGGCGATAAATCGCCGGGCTACTATCGGGGCGTCCATCCTGGACGCAGTCGGCCTCAAGCTGAGGACGTGACCCTCTGGAGGCTTCCGGAGCAAACGAAACAATCCTTTTTCAAAAAGGGCCTCCCCGGAACGTCCTCAAGGACTCCTGTTGTTCGCAAGCGAGGGAAGGCATGGCGACGCACACGGGTCGGCTTCTTAGGATAGATCTGTCATCGGGTTCGATAGGAGAGGAGCTGATTTCGCCTGACGTGCAGCGAAAATTCATCGGCGGCCGCGGGCTCGGCATCCACTACCTTTTCCGGGAAAACCGACCTGGGATAGAGCCTCTGGGCGACGAGAACAGGCTGATCTTCATGCCTGGGCTCCTTGCGGGCAGTCCTGCGCAAGGGTTCGGCCGATGGATCGTCATGACAAAAAGCCCGCTTACCGGCGGTCTCGCACGGTCCGTAGGCGGAGGCAATTTCGCGGCTTTCATCAAGTTTGCGGGATACGATCTGATCATTCTGGAAGGATCGTCAGAAAAGCCGGCGTACGTGCTCATTCACGAAGACGGAGTGGAAATCAGGGACGCTGGAGAGCTGTGGGGTCTTGATACATCCGCGACCCAGAAAGCGCTAGCAAATAAGCACGGCAGCCGAACGCAGACAGCCTGCATTGGTCCGGCCGGAGAGCGACTGGTGCGCTTTGCGACCATCACTCACGGGACCAGGACCGCGTCCCGGTGTGGCGTCGGCACAGTGATGGGCGCAAAGAAAATCAAAGCCATATCGATCGTGGCCAAAGCAAAACCGCTGGAGGGTGAAGATCGGGAACAGTTTCGCGCTCTGCTCCGCGAGCACGGCGATCTGTTGAAGAGCCACAAACGCCGCGTGAAAATGCACACATTCGGTACCACGTTCCTCGCGCAGATGATGCGCGAAATGGGCATTCTCCCTGTCAGGAATTTTCAGACGGGGGATATGGACGGGATAGAGAGTATTTTCACCGAAGCCTACACGCGCATGAGAACCGGGACTCACGGATGCTTCAATTGCATGACCCGGTGCGGCCAAGTGCATATTGTTCAGGACGGACCGTACGCGGGCTCGCAGAGCGAAGGACCGGAATACGAGACCATTTGGGCTTTTGGGCCTCAGGTGGGGAACACCGACGCGGGTGCAACCGTCGAAGGTGACCGACTTTGCGATTTGCTAGGGCTTGATACCATCAGCACCGGAAGTGTGATCGGATTCGCGATGGAGCTCTTCCAGAGAGGAATTATCGACACGAGTGACACGGACGGCCTTGAACTGCATTGGGGCGATTCGCGCGTGATAGTAGAGCTTATCAAGAAGATCGCGGCTCGTGAAGGATTCGGTCGAATCCTTGGTGAAGGGACCAGGCGAGCCGCAGAGCAACTGGGAAAGGGCGCGGAAAAGTACGCGATACATGCGAAAGGACTGGAACTGCCTGCGTACGAGCCGAGGGCTGCGAAGATCCACGGACTGAGCATGGCGACCTCGAACATTGGCGCAAGCCATATGTACGGGTACGCGCGCCAAGAAATATCAGGCAAAGGTGGTCCACGGGCCGTGGACAGGTTCGCGGATCAAGGTAACGGCGATATTGCCGCGTACAACCAAATCGGTAAAGCTCTGGAAGAAACCGGCATCCTTTGCAACTTTGCGGATTCGGGCATGACCCACGAGCTTCTCGGCAAGCTCTATGCAGCCGCGGCAGGCTTCCCGGAATTTGCGGACCCAAGCTACTTGAACCTGGTGGGCGAACGCATCGTCACGCTCGAACGATGCTTCAATGTTAGAGAGGGCTTTTCCAGGAAAGATGACACCTTGCCGGAACGTATGCTGACCGAACCGCTTCAGAATGCAGGTCCGGCAACTGGGCAAGTGGTAAGAAACCTGGATGCGTTGCTTGACGAGTATTACAATGCTCTAGGATACAGCAAAGACGGCATTCCCACGAAAGAAACTCTGGATCAACTCGGACTGGACAACGTATCGCTCTAAGAGCTATCTTCCGACTAAGGAAATACGCCTAATCCCCGTTGCGCAATACGCTCTGCACCGGCCACAAACATGAAGACCTATTTGGAATGTCTGCCCTGTGTGATGCGCCAGGCACTAGAAGGCGCACGGCACGTGGCCGCGGATTCGGCCATCGCGGAAGAAGCGCTGCGGCGTGCCGCGCACGCGGTGAGTGCGGCTAATTTGGACGTCTCGTCACCTGTACTTATCGGTACTGTCCACCAAATGATTCGTGAGCTCCTTGGGGAGGACGATCCGTACAAGGCTGCCAAAGAGATCTGCAACCGGAATGCGCTCAATCTGTATCCCGAGCTCAAGCGAATTGTCGAGACCTCTGCCCAACCGCTGGAAACAGCCATCCGGATTGCGATTGCTGGCAACACCATCGATTTCGTGGTGGACCCCAACGCGGATCAATCCGACCTCATGCGGGTCGTGGAACAGGCACTGGAAGCTCCTCTGTCGAAAGAAACAGTAACTGCCTTTGCACAAGCTGTGGAGCGGGCCCACTCTATACTCTATGTGGGCGACAATGCCGGAGAAATAGTCTTCGACCGGCTCCTTATCGAGCAATTACCGGCTTACAAGATCACCTACGTCGTGAGAGGCCGCCCAGTGATCAATGATGTGACCATGCTCGATGCGCAGGCTACCGGAGTATCGGACGTGGTCGAGGTGATTTCGAGCGGTTCGGACCTGCCTGGGACAGTGTTGTCACGCTGTTCCGAGGAGTTCCGTATCCGTTTCAGTCACACAGACCTCATCATTTCAAAAGGGCAGGGGAACTTCGAATCCCTTGACGAGACCGGCAAGGAAACCTTCTTCCTCTTCAAGGCCAAGTGCGTCGTCATGCAATTGCACGTGGGCTGCCGGATCGGCGAGTTGATGTTCCTGCACAAGAGAAGCGCATAGTCCACGATCCGTCAGTAAATTTTGAAGAAGGGTCTCAGTTACAGGGGTGATCGGTATTTCTGTGTCATTGCGAGGACCCCGGACGTGATCCGGGGGACGAAGCAATCTCAGCTTTAGCAGCCCGAGAGTTTGCTTCGCTACGCTCGCAATGACAATCTTTCGCCACACATAATTGTGGGGTCCATTATGAGGCAGTTTGGAATTGCTCGTTGGAGTACACGTTGGTATCATATTAAAAACGACCCTGGTTGGACTTAGTTGTGTCCCTCCACGAGGACTGGCCACGTATTGTACTTTACCCTTTTTGAAATGCGGACGGGGGGACGGTGATTGCTTGCACGGACTCCGGCGGTCGCGATGTACTCGGGTGCAATAATTGTAGTCTCACACTAAACCAAGATTCGATCGTCTCTCTATGTGATTCTTATGAGAGTCGCTGGCATAAGGCACCCGTTATCGGGTCTACGTATGGGGAGGATTGGAGGGGAGATGAGTCTCCCCTCCAAGTTATTGCGCAATGATGCGCTCTTGCAGCCGATCTCCGAGGCGAAGCCCCGGAGTGCTCGCCGAAGCTGATGACTTTCATGATTCGTTGTAGCTCTTTAGCTATGGGAGTTGATATTTGCCGCTTTTCACGAAACGCAAACCAAATATTCGCTATCTGTCACCATTAGCCAAGAGGAGGGGGAATTGATGAAAGAGACGACAGGTCGAGAAGGCGTTGGCACGTTCACACTTAACGTCAACCGCAAAGATTACAAGGTTGCGGTGGCTCCGGATACTCCACTCCTGTGGGTGATCCGGGAGGACCTTGGGCTTACCGGCACGAAATTTGGTTGCGGCCTGACAGTCTGTGGTGCCTGCACCGTGATCGTCGATGGGGACCCGGTTCGTTCATGCGGCAGTGCAGTTTCGGAAATGGAGGGAAAAGAGATCGTCACCATCGAAGGGCTTTCTCTTGACGGGATGCACCCGGTGCAGAGAGCCTGGATCGAGGACGAGGTCCCTCAGTGCGGTTACTGTCATTCAGGCCAGATCATGTCTGCCGCCGCGCTGTTGGCCGAGAATCCCAATCCTACCGATGCTGACATTGACGAAATGATGTCCGACAATCTTTGTCGCTGCGGCACATATCAACGCATTCGCCGAGCCATCCATCGAGCATCCAAAATGATGGCTGAGGGAGGTAAGAAATGAGCCGGATTATGAACGTGAGCCGTCGCGACTTTCTCAAAACCGGTGCGGCAGTAAGCGGAGGTTTGATACTCGGCTTTTCCTTGCCTTTAGGCAACGCGCTCAGCCAGTCAGCGACTCAGCCGGCCGCGGGCACCGCCATGAACGCGTTCGTACGTATCGGAACTGACGACGTGGTCACTATTACCGTGAACCACTCGGAAATGGGACAGGGCGTTTACACGTCGATGCCGATGCTGGTGGCCGAAGAATTGGAAATTGACTTGTCCAAGGTGAGCGTCGAGGCTGCGCCTGTGGATCCGGCGTACAACCATACTGCTTTTGGCATTCAGGTTACCGGCGGCAGCACCAGCGTGGCGAGCGAGTGGGAACGATTGCGCAAGGTCGGAGCCAGTGCTCGAGAAATGCTGATTGCTGCTGCGGCTGACTTGTGGAAAGTGGACAAGGCAACCTGTCGAGCGGAGAACGGAGCGGTAATCCATACCAGCGGGAAGAAAGTCACGTACGGCCAGATCGCGGACAAAGCCGTGAAAATGCCGGTCCCCAAGGAAGTGCCTCTCAAAGACCCTTCTCAATTCAAGATTATCGGCAGACCGATGAAGCGCCTTGACACTCCCGATAAGACCAACGGCAAGGGCATCTTCGGAATTGATGTGAAGGTCCCGGGTATGCTCGTCGCTCTGGTGGCCCGACCACCGGTGTTTGGCGGCAAAGTGAAAAGCTTCAAGGCAGACAAGGCCAAGGCGATCCCAGGTGTCAAACAGGTGGCTCAGATTCCCGCCGGAGTCGCGGTGGTCGCCACCGGTTTCTGGCCCGCGAAAGTTGCGCGGGACGCGCTGGAAATCGAATGGGATGATGGGCCCAACGCAAAACCCTCGACACAGAGTCTGCTTGAAGATTATGCGAGATTGGCCAAGACCCCGGGGACCGTGGCACGGAAGAACGGTGATCCGCAACAGGTTTTCCGCAAGGCTGCCAAGCGGATCGAGGTAGAGTATTCAGTGCCGTACCTCGCACATGCCACGATGGAGCCCTTGAACTGCGTGGTTGATCTGAGACCGGAACGCTGCGAGATCTGGACCGGAACCCAGTTTCAGACTGTAGATCGGATGGAGGCCGCTAAGGTCGCGGGACTTAAGCCCGAGCAGGTAGAGATCCATACCACGCTGCTGGGTGGTGGTTTTGGCCGCCGCGCGAATCCGCATTCGGACTTTGTAGTTCTGGCGGTTCAGGTTGCCAAGGAGGTCAAGCAGCCGGTCAAGGTTATGTGGAGTCGGGAAGACGACACGCGGGGCGGATACTATCGGCCGTTGTGGTACGACCGCATCGCTGGAGGTCTCGATGCCGCCGGCAAACTTGTAGCTTGGCAACATACGATCGTGGGACAGTCGATTTTGACCGGCACTCCCTTTGAAGCGGCGATGATCAAGGACGGCGTGGATGAAACGTCGGTCGAGGGGGCCAAAGATATCCCTTACGACATTCCCAATGTCCTGATCGACCTGCACAGCCCGAAGATCGGAGTGCCTGTCCAGTGGTGGCGTTCTGTGGGGCATTCGCACACTGCTTTTGTGGTGGAATGCTTCTTGGATGAGTTGGCCCATACGGCCGGCAAGGATCCGTACGAGTTTCGCCGCGCTCTGCTTGCCAAGCAGCCTCGTCACAAAGCCGTGTTGGAACTGGTTGCGCAAAAGGCTGGCTGGGGAAAGCCATTACCGGCAGGTCAAGGTCGAGGAATCGCGCTTCACAAGTCGTTTGGAAGTTACATCGCTCAAGTCGCGGAGGTCTCTGTGTCCGACCAGGGGCGCGTAAAGGTGCATCGAGTGGTGTGTGCTGTGGACTGCGGCAGAGTCGTTAATCCAAACACCATCGAGGCCCAGATGGAGTCTGGGATCGCTTTCGGCCTGTCCGCGGCCCTGTATGGCGAGATCACCTTGAAAGACGGCCGCGTTGAGCAATCCAGTTACAAGAACTACCCGATAGTGGCGATGAGAGTGATGCCCAAGGTGGAAGTTCACATAGTTCCGAGCCAAGAGCCGCCCACGGGCGTGGGAGAGCCGGGGGTGCCGCCCATCGCACCGGCAGTGGCGAATGCCGTCTTTGCGGTGACGGGGAAGAGAATCCGAAGTCTGCCTATAAGGGCCGAGGAACTGAGAAAAGCTTGAAGACTTCCCTATCAGAGTTGCCAGCATAAGGCACTCGTTATCGGGTCTACGTATGGGGAGGATTGGAGGGGAGATCATTGGCGTTAAGATACAGGATTAGGCCAAGTGATTTCAGGTGGTTGCTTAGAGCACGACCCCGTCACCCCGGCGAAAGCCGGGGTCCAGAACCTATTGAAAAGACTGGATTCCGGCTTCCGCCGGAATGACGGCCAAAGAAAGTCGCCGCCCTCAACTAAACGCCTATGGAAGGTGAGATGAATCTCACCTCCACGTTTTTGCGCAACGATGCGCTCTTGCCGCTAGTCTCCGAGGCGAAGCCACAGAGTACTTGCCGAAGCCGAGGACTTTCATGATTCGTTGTAGCTCTTTGGCTATGGGAGTTGGTACGCGTTCTCTATTCTGCGTCTTGGTGGATGCCGGCCTCTGCAAGCATGGCCACGATCCGTTTCTTAGTGGGCATACTTCCGGCCGGGAACACCTTGCCGTTTATGACTAGTGCGGGGGGTTTGACAAAGCCGTAGGAGGCAATTTCGAGCAGGTCTGTGATGTGCTCTACGGATGCGGGCAGCTTCAGGTCCGCCATGTACTGAATGACTCGCTCCATGAGCTGATCGCATTGGGAACATCCGGGCCCGAGCACCTTAATGCAGAGCCCCGCGTCACGTTCTTCTTCGTAAGACTGGCCCAGGAGCTTGCGGAATTCTCGAACGAGGGCTTCGGAATATTGGTTCTGAGCAGAAACGGGAATATAGTTCTGCTTCTTCACGCCTTCAAGCAGAACAGGGCCGACCTCTTGATCGGCCTTGTCCGCAAGAGCTTCTTGCACCTCGTCGAACAGGGCAGCGAGTCCTACAATGCCTACTTCGCCGTCACCCAGCCGAATGCGGGTATAATCTGAGCCGGACATGCGTTATCCACCATTCACTTGACGAATAGACAGCCACACCCAGCAGGGCAGGCAGCTTGCCCGCATAGCCCAAGAGTCTCCGTCATCTCGTCAGGACTCCGGATATGGAAGGCGCTCGAACGACCGGTATACGAGTAAACGATTCCCGGGAAAGATCAGCACGTTCCCGAGAGGCAGGCCAGTGATATGACCACGATGAGTGCCGCTGACAAGATAAGAAGTTCCACAATATTTGATGTCATGTTATGAGTCATTGAATCCTCTCTATCATTCGAACTCCGCACGCGCCGGCATCCCTTTACAATACGCAAGAGTACGCGCTCATGCGGCGAACAGCGCCGTCACCGCGCCAAGACCGAGCGCTGCTCTTCCAATCTTCCCAGAACTACTCCCTCCACGCAGGTAAGAAAGTCTACCGAACAGGGCATGGAGAGCCGATACATCATCTTGAGCCCATCTCGCCGGTCCGTCACGATGCCTGCTTTCTTCAGTATTGCCAGGTGCTTGGATACGTTGGGCATGCCGGTTCCGACATGCTCGACGATTTCGCACACGCACCGTTCGCCCTGGTGAAGGAACTCGATCACGCCCAGCCGGAGCGGGTGTCCCATTGCCTTGAATACTTCCGCTTTCAGGCGCAATCTCTGTTCTTCTTTCTCATCCATGAGGCTCTCCGGTAAACCATTTTCCAAAATGGTAAACCAGATCCTGCCCGCCGTCAAGCCTGTTCGCCTACAAAGAACCTCTTCCCGGCGCCCGCTCTACGCGAGAACTGCGAAACCGCCTAGAGAAGTGGCTCTTATACATCCTGGTCTTTGAGAGGTCAACCCCCTATTGATGCGATTGGTGCAAACCCTGGACTGAGAGCCGCGAGCGAGATGCCATCGAAGACGATTCTCACTAATCGCGCGCACTTAGGCCGCATCCCTCAACAGTCAAGCCCTCTTTAGCGGGAGCAAGTTGATTCTGCACGAGAGGAGGAGGATCATGTAAGGTCGGCTCATAGGCCAGACTGCTTGCCAAGCAGCGCACTCATTGATAAAATAGTAGCCACGCCAAGGGGCTCTCAGGGCCGTGGTCGCGGCACGGCCCGCATTTGGAGCATATTAGCGCGATAGGGCCTAATTAAGGGTCCACAGGTCCTGCCGGAGCGGGATGTACCGTTCCGTGCAAGGCGTTGGCGCCTTGCTGCGGCACGCTTCATGGGTCCAACAGGTCGCTGCGCGGTGCGCATGTCTCGCGCGAAGCGAGGTCTGCGCGGGATGGCCTCGTAAAGTTTGTAAAACCTATGAGATATCCATTCGCGGCGGGGGCGGAGCCGGAGGAAAAAGCCCGGTGCTTTAGTCAAGAATTCCTTTTCTCGCGCCATGCATCCTGATCTGAAACCTTCTTTGGGAAAACTCGCAAGTCTTCTTACTGTTTCGGTGAAGTACGTCAGGTTTACCCACGTTCTCTTCGTCGCGGTGCTGGTGTTCTCCGGTTTGAGCTTTTGGCTTTCGTACGAATTCCGGTTCGACTTCCAGGTGCCAAGGGCTTTTGTCAGAGAGCGCTTCTTTCTCTTGCCGTATGTGGCTCTGTTCAAGCTCCTGCTGTTCTATGTGCTGAAGGGTCACTCCGCGAACTGGCGTTATGTGGGGATACGCGAACTCCCCGGGCTGTTTGCCCACTGCTTCTTGGGTAGCGCGGGCTTGTACATCTTTTCCACGTTGGATACCCCGTTCATCGTCCCTAAGGGCGTGATACTGATTGATTTCTTCTTGAGCCTTGTCTTCATTGGTGGCGCCAGACTGGGAATGAGGCTGATCCGAGAGAGGGCTCTGGTCTACCTGCAACAGTCTCGCGCGCCTCGCCGGAGGCCGGCGCTTGTAATCGGCGCGGGTGACGCGGGCGAGATGATCATCAGGGAGATATCCCGCAATCCTCGAACGGGTCTGCATGTTAAGGCAATCTTCGATGACGACCAAGACAAGCGAGGTCTTTCGGTTCACGGCGTCCGGGTTGAGGGCGGGGTGGAAGACGTTCCATCCTACGTGGTCGCGAACCTGATCGAAACCGCTATCATTGCCATACCGTCCGCAAACAAGACCGAGATGAAGCGCATCTACGATCTTCTGAAAGGGCTGGACGTCTCGGTCAAGACGCTTCCCGCACTCTACGAACTGATCGAAGGTTCATCGACCCTTACCCAGTTGCGAGACATCGACATCACGGACCTCCTTGGCAGAGAAGAGATACAGATAGACAGCGGGCAGGTGGAGAGTCTGATCAGCGGCAAAGTGGTGGTGGTAACCGGAGCGGGCGGGAGCATCGGATCCGAACTGTGCCGGCAGGTGCTCAAACGTGGGCCCAAGACATTGATTCTGATCGAGCGGTCAGAGAACAGCCTGTTCCATGTACACAGGCAGCTCCAGGCACTGAGTCCCAGAGGAACAGGTACGTCGCTGGTTCCGCTTCTCTGCGATGTGTGCGATCAAGTTCGGCTCGATTACGAATTTCAACGATTTAAGCCCGAGCTTGTTTTTCATGCCGCGGCATACAAGCACGTGCCGATGCAGGAAATCAATCCTCTGGAATGCTTCCGAAATAACGTGGGCGGCATCCAGTCTCTCGCGAGAGCTTCGGATCGTGCAGGTGTCTCCCGCTTCCTGCTCATTTCGACCGACAAGGCCGTGAAACCTACCAGCGTGATGGGTGCTACGAAAAGAATTTGCGAGATGTACTGCGGGGCGTACGGCAGCCTGAGTAAGACCAAGTTCATGTCGGTCCGATTCGGAAACGTGCTCGCGTCAGAGGGCAGCGTTGTGCCGATATTTGTCGAGCAGATCGCGAAAGGTGGCCCGGTCACTGTGACCCACCCGGAGATGCGGCGGTACTTCATGACCATTCCCGAAGCAGTCACGCTGGTGCTCCAGGCAACAGCTTTAGGCGAATCTGGGCAATTGATGGTTCTGGATATGGGCGAGCCGATCAGGATCGTGGACATGGCTCAGCAATTGATGCAGCTCTTGGGGCGAGATCCTGACGAGATCCCTATTCAGTTTGTGGGCCTACGACCTGGCGAAAAGCTGTGCGAAGAGATCACGTGCGAAGGCGAAGTCTGCCGAAATACAACCCACGGTAAGATCAAAGTCTTCGACCAGAATGGGCACCCGTCACAGGAATTAGTCGATCGGATCGATGCGCTCATTTCGGATCTCTCCTGGGCCGCCTCCGCAGAGGATTTCCAACGCATGGTGAAGCAGATCGTGCCTGAATACAATCCGCCGATGTAGCCCCTATATTGCGGCCTCTGATCTCTAATGAGATTCTGGTCCTGTCGGCCCGTGTGGGGCCGTTGGACAAGCCTGCGGGCCTATTTGGCGATCAGTTAACCCGGAGCGGATGTTTCGTAGCAGTCGCGGTTTACTGTGGATTGCTGCTCATCGGTTCAATGAAGAACCCTCTATCAAGCCCGATCATCTACCCTTTCCTTTTCAAGCTCTTCCCAGGCATCCAGCGCGACCGACCCGGGGCAAACCAACTGGAGGAGGCGATTTCCCTCGGCTCTCTTTCGCTTGCGCTTGAGATATTCTTCCAGTGCCTTGGCAGTAAGAGCCGATACGGAGACGCCTTCGTTGTGGGCAGCCTGTTTCAGCTCCGGCTCAAGGTTATCCGGCACGCGTACCGTAATGCGCATTTGGGGCCTCCGTTTGCATGTAGGCGTATATGAGCATTGCATCTCTCACCGACAAAGACAATCCGAACTTGCTCCGGCGTCCTAATGACACCGTTCACCTTGAAATTCATCAATCTGAAGCAAGCCAACCTGTGGAGGGCGCTGTGACTCATGGACGGTTCCATGTCTGAGATAATTCCCGTTACTCGGCCGACTCTGCCGGACCTCGCTCGTGTACAAGCCACCGTCGCGGAGTCGTACCGGGCCGGTATGGTAACCACGGGGGCAGTGGTTGAGCTCTTTGAGGAAGAGGTTCACCGTTTCACGGGTGCGAAACATGCGGTTGCCGTGTCTGATTGCACTTCGGGACTTATCCTCGCGTTCGCGGCTCATTCATTTCCCAAGGACGCTGAAGTCATTGTGCCTTCATTCACGTTCGCGGCGACAGTTCAGGCGCTGATCTGGAACGAGCTCACGCCGGTCTATGTGGATTGCCTGCCCGGATCGATGACCATGGACCCTGAAGAGGTACTGAAGGCTATCGGCCCGAGAACCGCGGCTATTTATCCCGCGGCGGTCTTTGGTCTGCCTCCTGATTATGGTGCTCTGATCGAGATCTCGGAGCGGCACGGGATTCCGCTGCTATTCGATTCCGCTCAGGGGTTGGGTTCCATGTACAAGGAACGACGGGCGGGCACGTTTGGGAGCTGTGAGGTATTCTCGCTCAGTCCGACCAAGGTGGTCACCGCTATAGAAGGCGGTCTAGTTACTACGAATGATTCAGAATTGGCTGAAAAGCTCAGGGCCATGCGGGATTACGGGAAGGGCCCGGACGGCGAAGATATGCTGTACAACGGGCTTTCCGCTCGGATGAGTGAGCTTCATGCTGCGGTGGGCTTGCTGAGCCTGCAAGACGCGGATTCCTTGATCGGCTCAAGGCATCGCCTGATAGGCAGATACACCGAGGTCGCGAGTCGGTTTCGCGGCTGTCGAGTGCAGGAACTCCCTTCAGACCGGACTTCGACGGGGAACTATTTCAGTCTCCGAATCGGACCCGATGCTCTTACTGACCGGGATGGCGTCGTACAGGCTCTTGCAGCTCACCACATGCAGAGCAAACGATACTATGCGATACCGGTGCACATGCAGACAGCGTTTCGCGATAAGCGTCACCGAGTCGTTGGTGACTTGCCGAACACCCGTATTGCGGCTAGGGAGTCGCTTGTTTTGCCTCTCTTCTCTCACATGACAGACGAGCAGCAAGATCGAGTATGTGCGGTCCTGAATTCTGTGTTGGCCAAACCCTGAGGCCCGCCGTAAGTGCATGAAAGGCTCCTAGTGTCATGTCTCGCAAGTACCTTAAATATCCGGCAGTAGGAGCCTCTCCGAGGGTTCCGACCGGCCAATGGGAGACCTCCCTTGTCATTGCGAGCGTAGCGAAGCAATCTCAGGGGGTTGCGAAACAGGCATTTGAGATTGCTTCGTCGCTTCGCTCCTCGCAATGACACTGACTCGGAGACGGGCCGTGTCAGGGTTGCGAAAGTAACTTGCGGGACGGCACACTAGAGACTCATGAGCACTATCAGGCATGAAGAACAGCGTTGATGACTTGGCCTTGTTGGGCGGTTCTCCTGCATTCGAGGACCATCTCCACGTGGGACGTCCCAACATTGGCGATCGAGGACGTTTCCTGAAGCGCATGAACGACATTTTGGACCGAAGGTGGCTCACCAATCAGGGCGCGTACGTCCAGGAGTTCGAGAAGCGAGTTGCAGAGTTCCTGGGTGTTCGACACTGCATAGCCATGTGCAACGGCACAGTCGGCCTCGAAATAGCGATTCGGGCTCTGGGCCTGACCGGCGAAGTGATTTTGCCCTCCTTCACGTTTGTTGCTACCGCCCATGCGCTGCAATGGCAGGAGATAACGCCCGTATTCTGCGATATAGAGCCGGTCCGTCATGGCATCGACCCGCTTTGTGTGGAAGGAATGATAACCGCCAGGACTTCCGGCATTATCGGAGTCCATCTCTGGGGGAGCCCGTGTAGGATCGAAGAGCTCTCCGAGATTGCACGTCAACGCAAGCTGAAACTGCTCTTCGACGCGTCCCATGCCTTTGGCTGCTCCCATCGAGGCAAGATGATCGGAAGTTTCGGGGATTGCGAGGTTTTCAGTTTCCACGCGACCAAATGTGTGAACACGTTCGAGGGCGGAGCAGTGGTGACCGATAATGACGGCCTGGCCGCGAAGATCAGGCTTATGAAGAACTTCGGCTTCCAGGGCTATGACAATGTGATCTACATCGGCACCAATGGGAAGATGGACGAGGCTAGTGCGGCCATGGGATTGACTTCCCTGGAGAGCATGGAAGAGTTCATAGCGGCCAACAAACGCAATTTCGAAGAATACGAACGAAGGCTGGCCGGAGTCCAAGGCGTCAGGCTGTTGGCCTACGATCGCGAGGAATTAAGGAATTACCAATACGTTGTTCTCGAAATAGATGAAACGATCTCGGGGCTGAATCGCGATGAGCTCCTCTCCGTGCTTCATGCCGAACATGTGCTGGCTCGGCGCTATTTCTATCCCGGGTGCCATCGCATGGAGCCATACCGGTCGTACTTTCCGCACGCAGGGCTCCTGCTTCCCACAACAGAAAATGTCTGCCGCGAAGTGCTCTCTCTGCCCACAGGTGAGGCAGTGGGTCCCGAAGAAATAGCGATCATATGTGACATTGTCCGTTTGGCACTGAGCCACGCCGCGGAAGTACGCGACCGACTGAAAACCAATTGGCCGCATACGGAACTGGCGTGAAACGGGAAGTGATCGATACACATAATCCAGAGCCGAAAGTGAGCGTCCTCATGATCACGTATAATCATGAGGCGTTCATTGATCAGGCTGTGGAAAGCGCACTGAGCCAGGACGCCGGCTTTCCCTACGAGATCGTTGTCGGAGATGACAAGTCAAGTGATGGTACGAGAGAGATCCTCCTTAGCTACCAGGCGAAATTTCCTGGAAAAATACGGCTGCTTTTGCACGAGAGAAACTTGGGGCAGGGCGGGAAGGCGAACTTTGCCGAGACGCTCTGGGGGTGCCGCGGGGAGTACATTGCGCTACTCGAGGGGGACGATTATTGGACTTCGCCACATAAGCTCCGGAAGCAAGTAGACTTCCTGAACGCACACCCGGAATGCGTAAGCTGTTTCCATCCCGCGCAATTCGTGGATGAACAGGGAAAAGAGCTCCCCCAAGTTGCAGGGTCCAATCAGTTGCAACGTATCTCCACTGTCGAAGATCTCCTGATCACCAATTTCATGCCTACTGCGTCCGTGATGTTCCGTGCAGACGCGCTGCGCAGGCTCCCGGACTGGTTCTTCACGTTGTTGCGAGGCGACTGGGCGATTCATGTTCTGGTGGCAAAGCACGGGAGTATCGGTCGTCTCGGTGAGATCATGGCTGCGTATCGATTTCATCAAAGCGGCTTCTGGTCGTCAGTGGACTCAGAAATACAGATTCTAGACACCATACGAGAGTATCGCTTCTTTGATGAGTACCTCAATTTCCGGCACAGCCGTTTCATCAAGGAGTTGATTTCCCGCGAATACTGCATCCTTGGCGGTGTGCATTTGCTGAAGCACGAATGGCTCCGAGCCGCGAAGTGCCTGGCCCGAAGCTTTGTCATGTCCCCCTTCAATCGCCATATCCCTCGGATCCAACTCCTATCCAAGCTCGTCAAGAAAGGGTCCACAGCGGGAAGAACGCTGTTGTCCAGCCGAGAAGCATACTAAGACCCGAGAACCCATGAGCGATCCCCAGGCCGCCTCCAAGGTCAGCGTCAACATAGTCGCCAATTTCGGCGGGCAACTATGGACCGCTCTGATGGGCTTCATCTTTGTGCCCTTATACATCAAGTTCATGGGAATCGAGTCCTACGGCCTGGTGGGCTTCTGTGCGTCGTTAATGGCGCTCTTCACCATACTGGATCTGGGCCTGAGCACAACCATGGTGCGTGAGACAGCACGACTCGCC
The DNA here is from genome assembly GCA_049323095.1 of Thermodesulfobacteriota bacterium. Classification (GTDB taxonomy): domain Bacteria; phylum Desulfobacterota; class Desulfomonilia; order Desulfomonilales; family Desulfomonilaceae; genus VGSG01. The sequence goes on along the minus strand of JBMOME010000343.1, from coordinate 17,878 downwards.
GCACTACCAGGCAAAGAGCAGGCTCTTCGGGATCTCCTAAGAACGCTGGAGCTTGTTTTCTGGGCCACAGCTCTTGCGATGGCAGTCATAGTGGCTGCTGTTGCCCCTTGGATTGCGCATCACTGGATCAGGCCGGAGAAGCTTTCCGTATCGCAAGTGCAGCAAGCTGTGATCGTTATGGGGGTCTCTCTGGCGTGCCGATGGCCTTTCGCTCTGTACTCGGGCGGATTAAGGGGACTTCAACGGCAAGTCCTGCTCAACTGGATAGCAGGTGTCGCTGCCACAGCACGAGGCCTGGGAGCCGTGCTGATCCTGTGGCTCGTGTCGCCCACCATAATTGCATTCCTCTTGTGGCAAATCGTCACAGATACGCTTCAGTCAGTGGTTTCGGGACTCCTCCTATGGCGGTCCTTGCCCCCAGCATCTGCGAAGGCCACATTCCGGACAGAGATCCTGAAGGGCCTCTGGCGATTCACGATTGGACTGTCGGGATCGAGTATTTTGTACCTGCTTGTCACTCAGGCTGACAAAGTGATTTTGAGCAAAATGTTAACCTTGGAGATGTTCGGGTACTATTCCCTGGCTACAGTGACGGCTGCCGCGTTACTCAAATTGGCGGCCCCTGTACAAGCAGCGCTCTTTCCCCGATTGTCCGAGCTGGTCTCACTGGACGACCACAAAGCCCTCACCGCGCTGTACCACCGCAGTTGTCAGTTGGCCACCGTCTCGATTGTGCCCGCGGCAATTGTGCTGGCGCTATTCTCAAAGCAAATCCTTCTTGCGTGGACCGGCGATCCCGTCACGTCTGAACATACCGCTCTAATACTGAGCATACTTTCGATCGGAACCGCTCTGAACGGGGTCATGTTCTTGCCGTATGCAACGCAGGTTGCCTATGGTTGGGTGTCGCTCAGTCTGATCTCCAACGCGGTTTGCCTTGCCGTTGTGGTACCGCTCGTGATCCTCATGACCGGATGGTACGGAGCATCCGGCGCAGCCGCGGCCTGGGTCCTGATCAACTTGGGCGGTTTTCTGATCATCATCCAGGTTATGCACCGGAAGATACTCAAGGGCCAACAGCGGCAATGGTATTGGCTCGATGTGGGATTGCCGTCCCTGGCAGCCTTGGTCATTGCTCTTACCGTAGGTCTGGCGATGCCCGAAGGCTTGCCTCGGCTGCTTTGCATCGCCGTGGTGGGTGTGATCTGGCTTGGCTCAGCGGCCGGTTCCCTGGTGGCTGCTCCGGCTTTGCGAGCCGCGATTACAGACAAGATCGGCCGGCTCTGGGCTAACGTGCACCGGCGCCGCATCCCCGAAGCAATGAAATGAGCCATGAATAGGGCAATTTTCCGCATCCTGAGAGACAGCGTAAGAGAGCGAGGGTTGGCGCAGACGGCGCATCGGGCTGTTCGTCGCCTGTTGCAGCACGGCCGGTGGAGCGTGCCCGCACTGTGGCAGGTCGCGGTAGAAGTCACCACTCACTGCAACCTGAGTTGCCCAGGCTGCCTGCGGACAGTCAAGTGTGCGGAGCAAAGCTGGGACAGCCGCCACATGGCCCTCAGCGATTACCGGAAGATCGTGCACGACCTACCAAAGGCGCAGACGTTCGCGTCCGGTGGAATAGGGGAGCCGACGCTGCATCCCCAACTACCGGAGCTGATCCGCATAGCTGCTTCCACAGGGAAGTTCCGGGCCGTCTGTTTCACGAGCAACGGGATGGCACGGACCCCGGAATATTACGATGAGCTGTTTGAGGCCGGCCTCAGTCGCGTCGATATCTCCGTTGATACATTGGACCAGGAACTTGCCGATCGCCTACGCGAAGGCACTTCCACTGATAAGCTCAGGAGATGCCTCCAGCACCTGGCCGGCCGTCATCCCGGACGAGTCGGCGCTCGAACGGTGATCAGGTCAGAAAATGTAGACGAGATACCGAGACTGCTCTCCCAACTGAACGACTTGGGACCGCTCAATGTGTCTTTGCAGTACTTCATAGACATGGGAAATCCGGACGGCGTGGTTCCTCTTCCCGAACGAAACGATCTTGCACGGCGTCTCCCCGCCATCGCATCCCGCTACCCCAATCTCCGCATCAAAGTACCTGAATTTATCGAACCCAGCCCTCAAGTCTGTATCTATCCCTGGTGGGGGCCTGCGGTAACGGTGGATGGATACGTGATGGTCTGCTGTAACATGATGGACAAGGATCGATTCAACCTGGGCAATGCGCTTGAGACAGCATTTGATGAAGTGTGGAACGCGCGGTCAACGCAGGAATTCAGGCGGGAATTTACTTTGCGGTCTCCCGGCTTCTGCGCGGAATGTCCTTACTACCTGATGCGACGTTAGAATTAGTCGTACACAAAATTACATGGTTTTTGCGGCCGGATGAAGCTTGTCGTTGTCATTGCCAGCCTTGCAGCAGGCGGCGCGGCTCGTGTGGTCACTTCGCTTGCGAACCATTGGGCCGGCGCGGGCTGGGAGATCACGTTTATTACGTACGATGACGGATCCGAGGCTCCATTCTTCCCGCTCTACCCTGGGATCAAGATCGTGAGCATGGACATGGCCCAGGCCTATGGTGGGCTTATCGCTGCCGGCTGGAGAAACTTCCGCAGAATTGCTCGATTGCGCAGTGCCATAGCGAGTACCAAACCCGATTGCGTCATCGCGGTAGGCGAGACCAACGGTGTGAGGGCGATCATTGCCTGCCAGGGCATGGATGTCCCGGTCATCGTTTCGGAACACACGGATGCATCGGATGTGTTGAGCCAGAAACATGGGATGGTCTGGAATCTCCTGAGATCGCGCATCTATCCCAAGGCCGCGGCAGTTGTGGTGCCCAACGGCCGAATGAAGGAGCAATTCAGAGGACGGATACAGAAGCTCACAAGGATTATTCCCAATCCGCTGCCTTCGGACCTACCCGCCACTTTCCAGGAGTTCGAGATGACGGTAACTTTGCCGGCCAACACTATCGCGGCCATGGGCCGTCTGGTGAGGCAAAAGAGATTCGACCTCTTGCTCCAGGCTTTCGCGATAGTGGCCGCACAGCGAGACTGCCATCTGATCATCGCAGGTGATGGGCCGCTCCGCAGCGAACTGGAAAGCCTCAGAGACCGCTTGGGCTTGTCGTCCCGGGTCTCCATGCCGGGGACTCTTCCGGACCCGTGGCCTCTCTTGCGTCAAGCAAAGATTTTTGTCGTGTCCTCTGAGGTGGAGAGTTTCGGGATAGCGCTTTGTGAAGCCATGGCCTGCGGTCTGCCCGTGGTAAGTTTCGATTCCCCCACCGGCCCGCGGGATATCATTCGAGACGGTGTTGATGGGGTCCTGGTCCCACCTCTTGATGTGAATGCTCTCGCCCAAGCAATGGAGCGTCTCCTGGATGATGAAGCGGAAGCGGCCCGTTTGAGCGCCCGTGCAATTGAGGTGAGGCAACGATTCGGTCTGGAAAAGATCTCGGCACAATGGGAAGATGTCTTGAATAGAGCGCCTGGAACTGGTTCTAGAATGCTAGGATTTGAAATTGCCCATGGAGACAGATCGCGCGGCAACGGCTGATCATGGGAAATGCGACCTACTATGTAACGGAATCAGCCAAGCGATTCCTCCGACGCTTTGGAATTGAAGTGCGGAGGCTTCCGGCAAGCGGCCTTCCGTTGAGAGACCGCCTCCACAGGGCAGTGGAAGGCTTCGGATTCCGGATCGTCCGCTTTCCGTCTCCGACCCTCCCGTCGAACGATGAAGATGCTGTTGAGGCTCAATTGATTGAGCAGTACCTCAGCGGCGGCAGGATCCCGTACAGTGCCGGCTATGATCAATACCGAAGGCAATTCCTCTCCAAGGTCTTATCGGATGTCGAGCAGGTATCGAAGTTCGCGACCCGAACCCATTTGCCCGATGGGTACGGGCACGGCCTTGACGAGCGCTGCGTGGAATACCCGTGGTTCTTCAGCAAGGCATCGAGGGAGGCTCACCGGTATCTTGACGCGGGCTCCGCGATGAATCATTCCTACATTTTGAGTCAGCCGTTCTGGCGGGACAAAGATCTGACCATTGTTACGCTCAAGCCCGAAAGGCAGTCCTACTGGGATCTCGGGATCTCTTACCAGTTCGCGGATCTGCGGGAACTTCCATTCCGCGATTGCTGGTTTGACGAAGTCGCGTGCCTATCTACTCTGGAACATGTGGGTATGGATGCATCGGTCTTTACCCACGACACGTCCCATCGGGAGCATAACCGAGACGATTTTGTGACCGCCCTCGTAGAGCTGCGCAGAGTATTGAAACCCGGCGGGGTCTTGCTGTTTTCAGTGCCGTTTGGGAAGTATCAAGATCTTGGCTGGTTGCAGCAATTCGATGCCGCGCTCCTGGAGCAGTGTTCCGAAGCATTCCGGCCGGCCAAGAGAGATGATTTCTTTTTTCGGTACTACCCGAGCGGATGGCAAATGGCAAGTAAGGACGAGTGCCGTGATTGCGTGTATGAAGAGTGGTCTCCGGATCTTGCCAAACATCCTCCTGAGGATTTGGCCGCGAACGCCCGATCGGTGGCATGTTGCGCTTGGACCAAACGTGGAGGCTGACAAACACGTGATGTCAACACATCGGCGGAGGAGCGACCCGAATACACCATGAAGGTTCTTCATGTGACCGTGTGGCCGGGGCCGCCTTTTTCCGGCGCGAATGTGAATTGCTACAATTTCCTGAAACGGCTTACTCCGCACCATGCAGCACGGTTCATCGCGGTTACTGACACAGTGACGGCAGCAGCGATGAGCGGAGAGAAGCTCAGGGCGCTGGGAATACCGAATGAAGGCGCGGATATCCTGGTCCATCGTTCCGTATCGTGGTCGGACATCTTGCACGGCACGGTGTTGAGCAATCTGCCGCCGTACATCGCATTTCTGAAGCGAAATATCGGTTCAGGGCTTCGTCAGACTGCAGAACGAGTGATCGCTTCTTGGAACCCTGACTTACTCATGGTCTGGTGGGCCGGCTTTGCGTCCCTGGTGTTGCCGCTGCCAAAGTTGCCGCGGGTCTTGTACGCTTGCGACAGCTTGAGCTTTGCTGCCCAAAATGCCGCGATTCATGCGGAAAATCCATTGAGAAGAGCGTACCACCGCCTCGTCGCACGTCGTTCCCGCGCGTTCGAGCAATCGGTGTATCCACAATTCGACCAGGTGATATTCATCTCGGAGCGTGACGCACGCCATGCGGCGCTTCCAAACCCGACTCGCGTTTCGGTGATACCCAACGGCGTGGATGCCGAGAATCTCAGGCCACTGGAAGTTACGGAAGTGCAACCCCGGGTACCGGTGATAGCTTTTCACGGCAAGCTTGCTTTTCCGCCTAACGCTGAATGTGTGAGGTTCCTGGTACATGAGCTCGGAAGCGGCCTTCAGGAGAAGCTGAACCGCGATGGATTCGAACTGCGAATAATCGGAGGTAATGCGGGCTCCGATATCGTTGATCTTCAGCGGGGGAGGAGCTGGTTCAATCTCACTGGGTACGTGGACGATTTGCGTGAGTCGCTGGCCTCCGCAACCGTCTACGTTGCGCCGATCCTCTCAGGAGCGGGCATCAAGAACAAGGTTCTCGACGCAATGGCGTGCGGGCTGCCTGTGGTGGGAACCGATGAAGCATTCTCCGGCCTGGGTGTGATTCCCGGGGTTCATTGTGTGGTATGCAGCAGGGCCCAAATGCCAAACGCTGTGATTGACCTTTTGCAGGATCCAAAGCGGAGACTGTCTCTCGGGGCCGCGGCCCGCGAGTGGGTGATGAAGAACGCGAACTGGGATACGCTGGCGGATCGATTCGATGAAGTTTCGAGACGCGCGTCCGGAAGAGCCGCTGCATGACAGTCCAACGGATCCTGACCCAACCCTTCCTGTACTTGCTCCTTCAAGCCGTTGTAGTATTGGTCTTACTGTTCGCACTGGGCCGCGGCGAGGTCCGCCAGACTGCGGATTCGGTCGGCTATCTCCAGTTTCAGATGAGCAGCCTGACTGAAGCCCTTGGGCAGATGCGCTCGGTGGGCTATCCTCTCCTTGTGAAAGCAGTGAAGGCTCTCTCGCCAAGCCTGTCAGCGCTGCCGTATGTTCAGGTCCTTCTCTTCTTTTTTGCTGCTCTGCTGTTCTATAAGGCACTGGGGGTGTACGGCCTTTCAGGATGGATGGCGTTCGCGGCTACCAGTCCTCTCTTTTATGAGCGCCTTGTGTGGCACTACGGCTCCTTTGTCATGGCTGATCTGCCGGCCGCCGCGTTGGCTTTGCTGGCGATTTCATGCCTCTTCTTTGTCGTGTCTCGCGCTGAGAGCCCGATCGCATGGATAGGCTTTATACTCTGCACGTTCCTGGCCTATCAGATGCGGCCTGCGTACGTTTTCCTGGTTGCACTTGCGCCTGTGCTGGCATTCGTGCTGATGAAAATCCGGCAATCAACGCTTCGTGGAGCAAACAGAACTCGAAATGTGATTGCTGCTACGGTTCTGGCAACCTTCTTGCCGCTCTTAGCCTTTTGCGGGTTACGTTATGTAACAGTGAGCCATTTTGGTCTCGTTTCATTCGCGGGTGTGGAACAGGTGGGAATAACCACGCAGTTCCTCACAAAAGGGATGATCGAACGCTTTGACCCTGAGTTGAGGCCGCTGGCGACCGCGGTGCTTGAGGCCCGAGATCGGGAGGCCCTCAATGTGCCTGATGGGATGTCGATCTTCCCCATGCCGGAATTCATGCACTACTACATGGCTCACCAGCAACTGGTCTGCGATACTATTCGAGAGATGGGGCTGCAAAAGGAGAGAACCGGGGCCAATTATGGTCGCTCCTCATTGCATGGCAGCCCTGACGATCAGGCGGAAGTGGACAGAGTGGCCCAACAGTTGGCGTGGGCCACATTTCGAGCAAGGCCGGGCATTCATGCGCTCTATTACATTAAGGCGTTCTTCTACTCTGTTAGTTTCAGTCTCTATGCTGAAGGGCTCACTACAGTTCTTCTGTTAATCCTTTTTGGGACCTTTTTGTTCCAGATCATATGGCAACCGCGGAGAAGGCTTCACTCGAGGAAGTCTGACCACTCGCCGCTCACCGTGACGCAACAGCTCGCCGCGCTCGTATGCTTGGCGGGCCTCTTCTATCTTTCCAAGATCCTTCTAGCGACTGCTGTGGTCGCGCCGGCAGGTCGGGTTCTCATCGCAGCTTCCATGTTTATTCCTTGCGCTCTTGGGGCTGCGATTCTTGTAAGATTGCGAGCTGGATTTCGTGTGGATGAACGCAAATCGGATGCATAAGCCTCGCCGTCGTGGGCATGACGCGATTCGCGCTTAGGGACGAGTTACTTGGTAAACGTATGCTCTTTCCTTTTTCTCGATAGTGCGTTCGAATGCCGCGATCTGCTGAATTGACAGAAGCGAGGTCCGGCAATTGAAAGGTTCGTTGGATATCAGCCACAACTTCTTTGCGCCTTGGCGCCACATTTCAATGTCGAGCCTTTGGATCAGGGTACTGCAATCCGCCTCGGAATAGAATCTGTCATCATAGATCCCGAAAGTTCCTATTCTGTTTGCGATAGGAAAGAAGACCGGCTCGTAGAGGTACCCTGGAGCTGAATGGAAATAGTTGGGAAGGACGGCAATAACGTCGCCTTTGGCCGCCTTAGCCTTCACAAGCTCTGTCGCCCGCTTCGCTGCGGAAAAATCGTGTTTGAATTCCATTGCCAAGGCGTAAACGCCTGCGACTACCTGAGCGACAAGAATGATGCCAATAACCACTTTGCCTAGGGACGCTGAGAAGTCGAGTACACGATCGAGAATACGACAAGAAACCTGAATGGGCTGGTAGTAGGTCGACAGCCACAGACACATGGTCGCGAGTACGAACAAATGACCGTGGTGCCGCAAATAACCAACATACACAGTATACGAGAACAGAAGGAGCCCACAGGATCCGGCAACATAAGCAAAAAGAACCATAGGTTTGCGGGCGAAGTACAGACAACCGAGGACGAGGAGCACTCCGCCCAAGACCGCTCTCAGCGCCTGATGAGGCACAATGTTGCTGTTCCAGAATTCAATACGAAACAGATCTGGAACAGGGAAATAGGCTTTCCAGAGGCCACTGAGCGCGATACCGACGCGATCGATACTGAGGGAAAAATGCCAGGGCACGGGATCCACATCCGGAACCATCGAGCGCAAAGCAAATGCGAGGCTCGCAGTAAATATGCAGGCACTCAACACAATCCGGAGAAGAGGCAAGCGCCTAAGTTCATCACGATGGAGAAAGGCTCCATCGATCAAGAAGACGGACAGACAGATCACCGCGAGAATAGCCCCATACACACTGGTATTCACCAAGACAGCCAAGACAAAGGCAAGAAAGATAAGAGAGCGGTATCTGTGCGGATAGTAGGCGCAATATGTCCAGCAACAAAGTGCAGCCAACCCATAGGCCCTGCTGATAATCGCGTACTCGTACGACATGAAATAACCAAAACAAAACAAGAGCCGATACAAGTACGGGAATGGGGCGTATCTAAGAAAAAAGAAGGCCGAGCACACGGCAATGCCGAGGTGAAGCAACTGCATTGCAAGCGGATTCTGGGTCAATCGACTGACCCCAAACAGGATCAGGTGCCATGCTGCGGGGTGGCCTTCCTGACGAAGGTTGCGAACGAGATCGATCAGTTCGGTGCTATCTCTGGCCAACAACCAGTGTTCGAGCTCATCCCGCCACATTTCGTGATGCACAATGCCCGTAAGCCCCACGATTGCGTAAACCAGGATGGGGACCCACAACTTGAAAGAGAATGGGAAAGGGCTTGTTGGCGTTTGCTGCATGAAGAGAAATCTCTTTCAGATTCGATAAGGAGTCATCCTGTGCTTTCCGAACTAAGGCGGTTCTTGTCCCTCGAAGGACCGTCAGAATGCTTGGACCAGACATCCGACAGGCCCGCAGTTATCACGATTGTCGCACTTGAAGCTCTGACGCAGGTTTTCGAGCATACCTTAGCGCACAGCCTCGGTCAACATTTCTTCCGAAGGTCGTGGTTCCACCAAGTCGGGAATGGCCACTAAGAAACGCGCACTCTTGATCGTCGTTGTGTGTATTCTGGCCGCGACTCCGCATCTCTATCGTCTGACGGCGTCTCCAAGTCGATTTCTGCACGACGATGCATATTATTACTTCAAGACCGCTCATAATATTGTACAAGGACATGGTTCCACATTTGACACGTTCAATCAGACCAACGGCTATCATCCATTGTGGATGGGGGTTTGTATTTTGGCGGGTCTGGTCACGCTCAATTCCAGCGGGTACGTCTTTGTGATTCTCGCATTCAACCTGGTCTTCATCTTACTGCTGTCCTGGCAGGTTCTCAGGATGTTTAGCTCGTCTTTAGGCTTTGCGTTTTCGGCAGGGCTGGTTTTTCTGATCAACTGGAATTTGTATACCGGTCTCAACCTTCTTTCGGGAATGGAAACCAGCCTCCATTTATGGTTGATCTTGGTCGTGGTCGACTACATTGACAGCATGCCCTGGGAACAACAACGTGACTTGATCGCTCTTGGAGCGCTCCTCGGGGTGACATTTCTTTCCAGGACGTCATTTGTGCTTTTCCTTCCTGTGCTTGCGTTCTATGTACTCTCACAGCCTGAATTGCGCGCTCCGGGTGTGCTTCTAAGGATCGGAGCTCTGGTCTTCACGCCCTTCATGTTTGTCGTTGCGCCGTATCTAGCGTGGAACTACCATACAACAGGGCATCTTCAGCAGATCAGCGGGTTGGTGAAGGATTTCTGGCCCACAACACTCTCAGCATGGGAAAAGGTCCGACTGGCTCTTACCAGTATCCCTAAATCAGTGCTGTTGCGACCATTGTGGCTTAACGGGCTGCTCCTGGCTCTTGCGGGAGGACTTGCACTCATTTGCATCAGGCAGAAGGGGCGCTTCGGCTTTCTGCAGGATGCCAGGCTAGCCATGCTGGTGGGCTTTTCTCTACTTCTGCTTGCATACTACGTGACCAATTATGGAGAAAACACCCGCGCGTGGCACTACATGGTTCCGTGGATTACGGCTCAGATACTATTCGTGCACGGTCTTAAGGTGCTGTACGATGCGATGGAATCATCACAGGTGGCGCGAGTCGGCCTGTCCGTGCTGCTCGTCGGAATGTTGATCGACTATTTTGTGCAAATTCCGACCTACATATACAAGGGACTCAAGGTCCATCCCTATTACCAGAGTCCAATCGATTACAGCGAGGAAATGGCCCGGTGGATGAGAGAACACCTGCCCAAAGACGCAAAAGTAGGCGTATTCAACGCGGGTTACATAGGCTATTTTTCGGAGCGCAACGTCGTTAATCTGGACGGACTCATCAACGGCGTTGAATTCTACCAGTATCTGAAGGATGGACGAGGTGTTTGGAAGTACGTGCTGGATCAGAAGCTCGATTACATCGCAGATTATTTCTTCGGACCTCCCGGTCCCGCCTTGGCCGGCATAGAATCACGGCTGACGCTTATCCACAACGTTGGACCTACGAATGTGAGCATACGCCGCAAACCGACGTACGTCGATGCTTATATCTGGAAGATTGAAAGCGAGCCGGAACGGCACAGCACAAAATGACCGGACGCCGCGATCCGTGCACCGACCCATAGGCTGATATCGAGACATCTTGGCTGAGATCGAACGAAAGAAAACTTCCCCTCGATTCCCGTTCTGGATAGGACTGGCGGCAATTTTTGTCCTCATGACCTTGCCTCGCCTGGTTCTCAATCCAGGGCTGGATGGTGACTCTTTCCGTGGAATGATGGCAGCCGAGTATCTGGCTCAGGAAGGGGTGTACCATCCCTCCCGTCTGCCGGGAAACCCGCTATTCGAGTACCTGCTCGCGATTGTGGCTCCGGCTGGGGGCCACATTCTCTCTAACCTCGTGGTTCTTGGATTCTACTTCGCCTGCATCGTGGCTTTCTCCCTTATTGCTCGAGAACGGAGAGACAGCCTTCTGTTGGTTGGGCTTTTCGCACTGACGCCTTTGCTGCTGGTGAACGCGGCAACCACCATGGACTACATACCTGGCCTGGCTATGACCCTTTGGAGTTATGTCATGGCCGGAAAGAACCGCTTTGTGGCGGCATTCGTGCTCGCCGGGTTGGCCATTGGTTTCCGGTTATCGAATGCCGTGTTCTTAGTGCCTTTGGGTCTGTTCACAATCATGGCGGGGAAGGGAATCGCCCTGGTCTCCCTTTGCAGCGTGCTGGGAGTAAGTCTCGGACTGGCCTTTTACCTTCCCATCTTCACTGAGTTCGGCTTGAGGATGGTTCAGTCGCCTCCCCATGCATTCCACGGCGTTTCCTACATTCTCTTCACGGGCTATAAGCTCCTGATGGTATTGGGACCGGTTGCCGCGGTAGGTATTGCTGTCTTGCTGGTCTTGGCAAGGAGAGACGTGGCCAGCCGCACGGTGCAGGCGTTTCGGGACAGAGACCGATCCTATATCTTGGAGATCTCCTCCGTACTCGTCTTTTTTTTGGTGTTTCTTTTCCACTCGGACGAATCGGAGTATCTCATCCCCGCGATTCCATTCTTCTACCTCCTCCTTGGACGATGGTTGGACCGCCGCGGCCTACTTGTCACGGCGGCTCTGGTAGCGTCTTTTGCCCTTATTTCGGTGGAACTCAAAGGCGGCGAGAGCGGCCGCAGGCACCCAACGATCCGACCGGCCCAGGGAATCGTCTTGAAGGATTATCAGGAGCGGAAAGAACTTGAGGCTCTTCGACGCGGAGTAGCTCGTTTTGCCGAGACAGACCGGGCTGTAATCATTCACGGGTACGGGCCGGTGCTGGGTTACAAGAACCCGGAGCTCGTCCCAGCTCAGTACGCCGAGATATCTCCCGAGTTGGATGTGTCCGGGATATCTGAGTGGTCACAGATCCATCGCCTGCCTGGGCGACAGGTCTTCCTGGTGAGCGGCATATCCAGGGCAAACGCGGAGCTGCTCATGAGAGACGGGTATTGGCTCTTCTGCTTTTCCGAGTCCGCTCCCAGCCATCTGATGCGGTCATGGGGCTATGATCCCTATGAGCTTGGCATTGCTCGGCTTGAAATCCTGAATGACAAGGCATTCTACAAGCGTGATCGGAGACAAAGCGTGGCGCCGTCCCACTCCGGCGATTCTCAGCGCACCGAGATGCCCGAAGAAGGATCGGCATGATCAAGGTACTGCACGTGCTGAACGGGTTTCAAGCCGGCGGAGTTGAAACTCAACTTCTCAAGATCCTTCAAGGATACGACCGCGGGAAGTTTCACATGGACGCGTGCCTTGTGGGGGGCGCAGTAGGAGAACTGGCGGAAGAAGCTCGACAATCCGGGGCAGAGCTCCTGCTGTGTCTCAAATCGCCTAATCTGGGATCGTTCTCGCGTAGAATGGCAGCGGTTCTTGAAAACAAGGGCTACCATATTGTACACTCTCATTTTGAGGGCTGGAGCGGTGCGATCCTACGGGGAGCCAGTCAAGCCGGCGTACCGGTGAGGGTCGCTCAGGTGCACGGATTCAGAGCATGGCCTGCCCAAGTAGATGATGCGCTTCGGCTCCGAGCCGCGCGGGTTGTGGTCTCCCTTTGGGGTCGCTATTGGCTTCGGCGCTACGCGACGCACATTCTCGCAGTGTCTCGGGCAGTCGCGCGAAGTCGACAGCTGGACGGCTCGGGCAGCCCACCGGTTCTGTCGTGGACCGGTGGAGTGGACACGGAGGCTTTTTCGCCGGATGGCAGACCCGCACCTGGTCAACCTGCAAGCCCTGTCATCCTTTGGGTCGGCGCATTGCGCGAAGTAAAGAGAGTAGATTTGCACCTCCAGATCTTGCAGTCCGTGAGAAGAGAGATTCCCCAAGCGCGACTGGTCTTGGCAGGGACCGGGGCTCAGGAAGCTACGCTACGCAACATGGCGGAGGAGTTGAGAATATCGGACGGGGTGGATTTCCTTGGGCTGAGACGAGATGTTCCTCGTCTGCTCAGGAGCGCGGCGGTCTTTCTTTCCTGCTCTGAGGCCGAAGGGCTGCCGACAGCCCTCTTGGAAGCCCAAGCAGCGGGAGTGCCTGTGGTAGCGTCGGATATCGATGCTCATCGAGAGGCCCTCTCAGGGGTTTTGCACCCCTATCTCTTCAGGCATGACGACATTCAGACCGCCGCGCGGAATGTGATTCAGTTGCTGAATAACCCAGATTTGAGATCCCGACTCGGCCGGGAGTCCAGGACTTTCATAGAGGATCGGTACAGCTTTCATCGTCAACTGGAGCTGCTGCAAACCTATTATGAAGAGTGGGTCGCCGCGGCAAAGGAGCATCAGGTATGTTAGACCTTGCGATGTTAGACATCCTGGTGTTGAGTGCCTTGGTTCTCTCCTTGCCCTGGCTGGTGAATCACTACCTTAAGACGAACTATTTCCCCGCTGAACTCCAACTCTTCGTAATACTTGGAGGCATCGCCTGGCTTATCTTTTCCATTTATTGTGAAGAGTTATCTGGGCATGTCTTGGAGGTGTGGATCTACGACGCGGGAGGCCACGAAACATGGGGTGAGCGGTTGGCTCAAAGCATGTCTGCGGGCGATTGGCGTCCGTTTCGTGAGCACTTCCGACTGGGAAACCATGCGTACCATTGCTATGTGGCTCTTCTGCTCTGGCTTGGAGCTTCGGTCCACACGGTGACGATGATAAACGCGTGGGTCTGTTTTTGGGCCGGGCTGATCCTGGTACAATCTTTCAATTCAGTGGCCCCACACCCCAGTCAGGGCAAAGGGTGGGTGCTCCTGACAATCTTCTTCCCTTCCGTGATCTTCTGGGGAACCATGAACCTCAAGGAAGGCTGGATGTACTGGTCGGTCTGCAATGTCCTGGCCGCGGCGTTCCACGATCCTCGCGACACTTTTTTCCGCAAGACCCCATGGATATTTCCCGCAATTGTCGTCGGATCGTTGTTTAGAGCGCATGTGATCCTCGGGTGGGTGATCGCGGTGGTAGCGGTAAATGTGTTCCAGACCGGGAAGCGTTCGGTGGCTCTCCTCCTGATCTTAGCACTGCCGTTCATGTTCTGGGCCCTCAAGGAGAAGACCGGCATTGACCTCTCCACCGAATCCGCCATGGACACACTTGATCAGAGGTTTGCCGTTCTTTATCGTTCCGGGCACCAAGGATCACGCATCGAATATATGGCCGGAAAGCCCATCTTCTTTATATCGGGAGCTGTCTCAGCATTTTTCCGGCCCTTTCCGTGGCAAGTCAACTCCTTGCGCACCCTGGTCAGTTGTTTGGAGACGTGGGTGGTGACTCTGTCATTGCTCGTTGTGTGGGCGAGGTTTGGGACAAGCTACGGTCGCATGGCGTTACGCCTTCCGTCCATACGGGCGTCGATTCTGGCAAGTATCTGGGTTTGTATCCTCCTCTCTTACTTTCCGAACGAAGGATTAGTGGTCCGCCAGAAAATTCAGATGGTCCCGGGCCTGCTTGCGCTGGCCATTGTGCCTCTTCGGGTGCGAGAAGATCTGCGGCTCAAGTTCTTTCTGAGGAACGCCATGCTTCCAAGGTGGCTCTCGCCTGCCAGAGAAGCTCCGCCAGGCTGACATTATCCCCGGGCTACTCGTGACGAGTGTTCTCCGCTCACAACTTGCCTTGGTGGCGAGCACTCCGCCAGTCATGCTCCAATAGCAAAGAAGTGCCTCAAGAAGCATCCATCCGCATTCAGTGGTTAGGCGACATCGCGTTAACCGCACAGTTCCTCCATCCGGTGAATCATAACCTCCTCGAGGCGAATTGTGCGCTTCTGGCGCAGGAACTCGAACCGTCGGATCTACGAATCGCAAACTGGGAAGCACCGCTGATCGGCGAAGATGGCGTGACGCGAGCCAAACGGATTGCGCTCTACACGAACGAAGAAACAGCTCGGAAGGTCCTGGGCCTCAAGCTTGACGTTGCGCTCTTGGCTAATAATCATGCGTTTGACTGCCTCGAGTCGGGATTCCGGCGGACAGCGAACTTCCTGCGGGAGTCCGGACTCCGCGTGGTGGGCGCAGGTCTCTCCACTGAAGCAGCCTCAGCTCCAATCAATCTCGAAGTCAACGGAACCCCAATCACGCTCCTAGCCTATGTAGACGAGGATACCAATCCGCAGGTTCCTCCACAGACGTCCATGCATCTGAACATGCTTCACCGAGACCACGTACTGAGAGACGTGGCGCGATGGGCCCGAGAAGACCGGGTCGTGATCGTCCATTTCCATATGGGCCACGATTTCGTGCCGATACCTTCTCCCCGGCAAAGAAGGCTGGCTCGAGAGGTGATCGAGGCCGGCGCCACGGTAGTAGTCTGTTATCACCCTCACCGAATTCAAGGTTATGAAAAGCATCGGACAGGTCACATATTCTATAGCCTGGGAAATGCGCTGGCAGGGAGCATCTACCCATGGCCCAGATTCACTGAGCCGACCTTGGCGATCACATGCGAGCTTACTGCTCGTGAAGTGACTCGTGTCAGTGTCCAGCCGTTCCTTCTGCGAAACGGCCGCCTGAAAGTTGATAGTAGCAACCGGGTAAGGAGAGAGCTGCACGAGCGCCAGAAAATCTTCGCCGCAACCGAGGTTGAATACGATCGCATCTGGGCAAAGGCCCTCGCAAAAGATCTGTTTCTCACCCGGCCGGTCCACTTTCTCAGGCGAAACCGAAACCCTTGGCGTGCTTTTGGGTCGCTCCGGATAAGGCATCTCCACGAATATGCTCGCTTGCTGCGGGAAATCGCCAAGCGCACGCTCCGCAAAAGCCCTGTGCAACCGGATTGAGAATTCGAATGGGTCTCGCCAAAACCCTATATGGCTGTTCCCCGGTATGGCTTCAGAATGTAATGGTGACTTCGCAAGGTTTCTTGTTCAATCACCGCAGAATGGATGTGAAGCTGGCCCGGAGACTTCTGGCCGAATTGAGAGAGAGCCAGTGGTGGGACGAGGAGCGGTTTCGGTGTCATCAGGATGTCAGACTGAGGGAACATATTCGATTCGCGGCTACGCACGTCCCGTACTATAAGGAATTATTCAAACGCCTCGGGATGAACCCAGAGGACGTGCGCACGGTAGAGGATCTGACGCGGCTTCCACTTCTGGAAAAGAGCGTTATTCGAAAGTCTCCCGAGGCGTTCTTGCAGGGGGGGAAACGGAGCCGGTCGTGGAACAGGCTCTTCACCAGTGGGACCACTGGGTCCCCAATGGATTTGTTCAGCTCACGTGAGAGCTTCACGCGCACGTGGAGTTTTGTATTTCGACTCAGGGAGTGGGCTGGACTTCGTGATCCGATCTTTCCCAGGCGCGTGCAGTTCACGGGCCGGAATATCGTTCCGGATAGACACACCACGGCTGACGGCACATATTGGCGACGCAACCTTGCCGGCAATGCGCTCCTCATGTCCACCACGCACCTCTCGCAAGATACGATTGAA
The DNA here is from genome assembly GCA_049323095.1 of Thermodesulfobacteriota bacterium. GTDB lineage: Bacteria > Desulfobacterota > Desulfomonilia > Desulfomonilales > Desulfomonilaceae > VGSG01. Next base: position 1,397 of record JBMOME010000343.1, on the reverse strand, counting down.
GCGTACATAGAAGCGATTAGGCGCTTTTCCCCGGAACTCATCGACGGGTATCCATCCGCGATTCAGATCGTTGCTCGCTTCGCCCGGACCCGTGATATGAGACTTCCGTCTCCGGGAGCCATTATCACCAGCGCAGAAACGCTCTTGCCCGAAGATCGCGCGGTTATGGAATCCGCGTTTGGCTGCAAAGTGTTCAACCAGTATGCCTCAAGTGACACTGGGGCATTCATATGCGATTGCGAGGAGGGAAATCTTCATCTGAATCCGGAGTTCGGCATCTGCGAAATCCTCAGGCCTGACGGGAGACCGGCCGGACCTGGTGAAGAGGGGGAGATCGTCACCACCCCATTCTGCAACACAGAACAGGTCTTCATCCGCTACCGCATCGGCGATCTGGCTATTCAGGGACCGGAGGAAAGATGCCCGTGCGGCAGGATGATGCCTCGAATTCAGGCTGTAACCGGGCGAGTGGACGACATCTTGTTCGTTCCAGGACGAGGTTTTGTCGGTCGCTTGGATCCGATCTTTAAGTCTTTGAGCGGCATTTGGGAAGCCCAGATCGTCCAGGAATCGTTGGAAAGACTCAGGGTCAAAGTTGTTCCGGACTCGGGTTACGACGGCGCTTCGAGGGCCGCTCTTGAAGCGAACCTGCGCGAAAAGGTGGGGCCAGACGTCGATGTGGTTATAGACGAGGTTGGAGAAATCCCTCGAGGCCCAAATGGCAAGTTCCAATCTGTAAGAAGCCTCTGCAAAGACCAGTACCCGGAAATCCGAGAGGAGAAATCATCGTCTGTGCCCGGCGTAGAGCTGCCGAGGTTCGGGGAGAATAGAAGCGCGTGAAGCTTATCCTCGTTACAACCATCCCCATGACTTTGGAGCTCTTTCTTCAGGGCCAGATTTCCTATTTGAAGGAAGACGGCTTTGACGTGGCGGCGGTTTCGTCACCAGGGCCAGCGCTGGAACAGGTGGGGCAACGAGACAACATCGAGGTCCATGCAATCCCCATGAGTCGCGGGATTGCTCCTTTCAGGGATGCTAGGGCTCTCTATCGGCTCTGGAAGCTTTTCCGAAGACTTAGACCCGCAATTGTTCACGCTTCCACAGGCAAGGCCGGTCCACTCGCGATCATCGCTGCGACACTCGCCGGTGTGCCTGTGCGGGTGTACTCGCTCCGTGGCTTCATGATCGACAGGGGGAGAGCAGGCGGTCGAGCGATCCTCAGGGCAATGGAATGGTTGACCTGCCGGTGCGCTCACCGGGTAATTGCGGTCAGCCGCTCGCTGGCCGAACTCGTTATTACCGAGCGGCTTTGCCGGCCCGAAAAGTTGGTGGTGTTCGCTCACGGAAGCAGCAACGGAGTGGACGCGAAGGGACGTTTCAATCCGGAGCGTCTCACC
>JBMOME010000342.1:0-32847 GCA_049323095.1 Thermodesulfobacteriota bacterium | reverse complement strand
CGGAGAAGGTATACCTGGAGAGGACTTGCACCTCTCTGATTAAGTACGCCCGCAGGCGCACTGGCCGGGACGTTATACGTCCCGGTGCCGAAGGCACAGGAGGTTTATTCTCTTGCCGGCTTGTCGAGCAACAATGCCAAGAGTCGCATATCCGCCTGAATAAACCTCCTGTCGCTACGCGACCCGGACGTATGACGTCCCGGCCACCCACGCATCGTAGCGCGATGTTCCCAGAGCCAAGACTTTGGGGACAGCCCCGGCAGCGCCAACCTGACAAATCGGCCCTCTCGGCAACTCGTCCGCGGACTCAGTTGCTTCTGGCATGATGTCGGATTTCGTCCCGCGCAGACCGCGTGACTCAATCCGACCTACGGCTGCTCGTGTTTCAACGCCATCTTTACCGTTAGGAAGCGAACTCCTATCACCCAGTCAGGCACGGATTTCTTGCCGCGGATGTTTCATCGAGCCTTCTGACTTTACATCGCGTAGGCGCAGACCGCAAAAGTTCGGGGTTTTGCGCGGCTTCTTCCGCAACCGCTTTCATGGCGTCGATGAACAGATCGACGTTCTCTTTGGACTCCGTCTCCGTAGGTTCGATCATGATCGCTCCCTCAACAACGAGGGGAAAATAGATCGTGGGCGGATGAAAACCATAGTCCATAAGGCGTTTGACCATATCGAGCGTGGTGATCTTATGAGCTCTCTGAAGCTTATCGGAGAAGACGCACTCATGCATACAGGGACGGTCGTACGCCAGATGCAATGTGCCTTTGAGCCGCTTCTTAATGTAGTTGGCATTCAAGACCGCAAGCTGGCTCGCTTTCTTCAACTCCGGGCCCATGCTCAGGATGTAGGAGTAAGCCCTCACCAATACTCCGAAACTTCCGTAGAAGGCATGAACTTTGCCGATGCTCTCGGGGAAGTCTTCTGACAATAGATAGTTGCCGTCGTGCTCCATCACGCGCGGAACGGGCAAGAAGGGCTCCAAGTCCTTTTTGACACAAACCGGGCCTGACCCTGGACCTCCGCCACCATGGGGACCGGAAAATGTCTTGTGCAAGTTCAGGTGGAGAACGTCCACTCCGGTCTTTCCCATATCCACGATGCCCATGAGCGCGTTCATGTTCGCGCCGTCACAGTAAACCAGTCCGCCCTTCTCATGGACTATCCGGCTTATTTCGCTGATATGCTCCTCAAAGAGACCCAGGGTATTCGGATTGGTGACCATGATTCCCGCGGTCTCTTCATCCATAAGCTCTGCGATGGCTTCGGCGGCCAGCACTCCTTGCTCGTTCGATTTGACCTTCACCGGTCGGTAACCGCAAATGGCCGCGCTCGCGGGGTTGGTCCCGTGGGCTGTGTCGGGCACTATGATCTTTGACCGCTGCGACTTGCGGCTCTTGTGGCACGCATGGATGATGAGCATCCCGGTGAGCTCGCCTTGGGCCCCCGCGGCCGGCTGGAGAGATACCGCATCCATCCCGGTAACTTCCGCGAGCAGTCGCTCAAGCTCGAACATGAGAGCCAGCGCGCCCTGGCAGAGACGATGCGGAAGCAGCGGGTGCGCCTTGCCAAATCCCGGCAAGCTTGCCAGCTTTTCATTGACCTTCGGGTTGTACTTCATGGTGCATGAGCCCAACGGGTACATCCCGGTATCTACGCCAAAATTCCACTGCGACAGCCTGGTGTAATGGCGCACCACATCCACTTCGCTCAGATCGGGGAATTCCGGCGGGGTTCCCAAGAGCTCTTCGGGCAATGGAGCATTGTCCACGTCGCGATGCGGCAGGCTCATACCGCTCCGCCCTTGTTTGCCCTTTTCCCAGAGCAAAGGCTCATTGAGTATGAGGCCCGTGGTGCCCGGAAAGCCCGTCATGAGGCAATCTCCTTGACCAACGCGTCCATTTCGGCTCTGGTTCGCACTTCGGTTACGCACAGCAGATAATGTCCGGTCAATTCCGGATAATACCGCTCCAGTCGGAGGCCGAGCACAATTCCTTTGTTCAACAGACGTTCGTACGTAGCTTCGGAGCTGTTCGGGAATTTCACCACGAACTCGTTAAATGTGAGAGTTTCAAAAGGTATCTCCGCGCCTGTTTCTATCAGTCGCCTCTTCAGGTATTCCGCCTTGTCTCGGTTCAGGGACGCTAGTTCGCGCAACCCTGTGGCTCCCAACGACGCCATGTACATCGCCGCGGCCACGGCGCATAGGCTGTTGTTGGTGCAAATATTGGAAGTGGCCTTTTCCCTCCGAATGTGCTGCTCCCGGGTTGCAAGCGTCAGGACAAAGCCCCTGTTGCCATCCATGTCCGTTGTCTGACCCACGAGGCGGCCGGGCAAGTTGCGCACATATTCCATTTTGGTGGCGAACATGCCAAGCGCAGGTCCTCCAAAGGATTGAGGAACGCCGAAACTCTGGCCTTCTCCACATGCGATGTCCGCTCCCTGACTTCCGGGGCTCTTCAGCAGCCCGTACGCAAGCGGCTCCGAAAACGTTACCACCAGAAGCGCTTGCTTTTGGTGCGCCACTTCTGCGGCTGTCCGGATGTCTTCAATGCAACCGAAGAAGTTCGGCGATTGGACGGCCAGGACAGCCAGGTCTTCGACTCCCTCGAGTTTGGAGAGGTCTGTTCTGCCGTTCGAGAGGTACGGAAGCTGTACTACCTCATGACCCGTCGTTTCAAAATAGGTCTGAACCACTCGTCGGTACGCGGGGTGAATCAAGCTTGAAACCGCTACTTTTTCCCGCTTGGTCACGCGGACCGCCATCGAAAGCGCTTCCGCGAGCGCGGACGCACCGTCGTAGAGAGACGCATTGGCCACGTCCATACCCAACAATCGTGCGACTAACGTCTGATATTCGTAGATGGCCTGGAGCGTCCCTTGACTCATCTCCGGCTGGTAAGGCGTGTACGATGTTGAGAATTCCGAACGCCCGAGCAGATAAGAGATCGATGCAGGTATGAAGTGTTCATAGCTGCCTGCCCCTAAGTACACCTTATACTCTGGGGAAACAGCCATACGACCCGCGAGATTTCCCACATGGTCGCATAATTCGAACTCGCCGAGAGGTTCAGGCAGTTCCAGCGCTCGCTCGCGGCGGCAGGAATCGGGCACGGTCGCGAAAAGACTCTCCAGACTCTTTGCCCCTATAACCTGGAGCATCGATGCAATGTCTTCCTCAGTATGAGGCAGGTATCGCATCTATTCAGTCCTTCCCACCATATCCAGGTAGGCGTCCTTGGTCATGAGCTGATTCATCTCATCCGGTCGGGTGGGTTTGACCAAAATCATCCATCCGTCTCCGTACGGGTCTTGGTTCACTAATTCAGGAGACTCGCGGATCGCCGCGTTTACTTCAAGGATTTCGCCGCCGATCGGCATGAAGAGGTCTGAAACAGCCTTGGTAGATTCCACGGCTCCGAATTGTTGTCCTTTTCCAAATGAGTCGCCCACATTCGGCAATTCCACGAACGTAATGTCGCCCAATTGTTGCTGGGCAAAATCGGAAATACCTACCCTGACCTTATCTCCTTCGAGTCTCGCCCATTCATGGTCCTCCGCGTAGCGCACGTCATCAGGGAGGATAAGTTGGCTTGTGTCGGTCATTTCAATTCCTCCTTATCTCACAACATATCTTTCATTGGCCGACGAGCGGTTCGATCCGGCCGTACGTCGTCCACAATTCTCACTTTGATTGTTCGCCTGCTGTCTCGAAGCTCGACCTCCTGGCCCAGCACGAGTGGGATCTTTACTCGCACGAACCCGCAGCTCAGGCCACCGGGTTTGAAGTCCTTGGGCTTGTCAGGGCTCCCCATGCTGTAGATCCTGTCGCCGGCGAGCCCGATGGCCATGTCGCTCACGCAAGTCATGACCACACCGATTTCGTTACCGCCGGAATCAATGACAACGGATAATCCTTTCCCTGAAACCTTTCGTGGATCATACCCTACAAACGCATAGGTGTGTTCTGCCCGGTCTCTTTCCGTGAGCACCACGTCGCCAATGAACTTCTTGGTAAAGCTCTTACCCCCTTCATCAAAGGGCAGAACAAAAGTCCAGGGATTATTGATGAAGGGCCAGGGCCCCATGTCCTGGTGCGAAAGCGGCAACAAGCCGCCGGCCCTGAGAGAGTCTCTGGCCGCGAGCCCACACGCAATAAGGCCCTGACCCTGTCCCGCGGGAAGTATCATTTCCCATGTGGAGAGGAGTCGATCCCGGCTCACCAAGATCTCAAAGCCGAATTCGCCGGTAAAGCCGGTCCTGGACAACATGATCGGTGTGCCGTCCGTAAGTCTGACATCGCCAGGCCGAGGGCCATCTTCAAAAAATCCCTTGAAACCAAAGTATTGCATATCGTCCAGAACTGTGCGCGGCTCTTGGAGGACCTTTTCGAGGATTTTGGCTGACAGAGGTCCCTGCAAATCAATCTTGCCCACTTTGGAGCTGACCTCTTCCACTTGGACATCCTTGCCGCCAACGTGGGCCATGAGGTGTTGAGCAATCTCAGTCCCATGACTCGCGTTCACCACACTCAGGTACCTTTCCTGGGCTATCATATACAAGATGGTGTCATCGATCAGCTCGCCCTTGTCATTCAGGTATGCGCCGAAAACACCATCTCCCGGCTGAAGGGGCCGCTTCGCCGTGCCGACGCAGGCGTTCAGGTCCTTCGTAACGCAGAGTTGGAGCAAGTCGAACGCGTCGGGTCCGGAAATCGCAACCGCGCACATATGACTGGTGTCAAACAGACCTGCATTGGTGATGACGGTCCGATGCTCGGCCACCGCGCCCGTAGGATACCAGACCGGCATGTCCCAGCCTGCAAAATCCGTCAAAGTCGCACCATGGGCCACATGCCAGTCATAGAGAGGTGTTCTTCTTCCCTGTGACATTTGCGCCTTCCTCGGACAGGAAATGCTGCTCTTATTTCGCAGTTGCCGCCTTAGGTCTTTTCACGACGACTTGCAGGAGGATGCCTAAGCCCACCAGGGCTATTCCCACTATGTCCGCCCACAGAGTCGGGTACATCAGGAACAATCCTGCGACGCCAAGTAGTATTCTTTCTACCATGCTTGAGCTCTTGAGAAGCCATCCGGATGCTGCGGACGCAAAAGCGAAGACCCCAGCGAACGACGTGGCAAGCACCCACAGTGTCTCGAGGACGCCATGGCCCTTGAGCAGCAAAGCATGGCCGGAAGGGTCGAGGACGAACATGAAAGGAACCACAAAGGCCACGGTGGTATATTTCCAGGCCATCATGGTTGTCTTGAACGGATCGCCGCCGGTCAGGGCCGCCGCGGCAAAAGGAGACAACGCCGTCGGCGGTGACACTTCCGAGAGAACCGCGTAGTAAAAGATGAACATGTGCGCGGCGTAATCGGGGACTCCGAGTTTGGTGAGAGCCGGCGCCGCAATGACAGCTGCAATGATGTAGGTAGCGGTAACGGGAACAGCTAAGCCGAGTATCCAAAGCAACACGGCGGTGTAAACGGCCGTGAGTAGCAGGTTTCCCCCTGCGTAAGTGATGATGATTGTGGAGAGCTTCAAGCCAAGGCCCGTGAGGCTTACCACGCCCACAATAATGCCTGCACACGCGCACACCGCGGCCACGTTGAGCACTCCGAGAGCCCCGAGTTTCAAAGCCAGCACGAGCCTACTGGGCGTGATCCAGCTCTCTCTACGGATAAAGCTCGACAGGAAACAAATTAATATTGCGACGAAGACAGCCATGATGGGCGTATACCCAAGCACCATCAACAGCACAATAGCGATGATCGAGAAGAAGTGGTATCCGTAGTAATACGTCAGATACTTGAGGCTCTGTTTTTGCTCGATCTCTACCTCTCGCGCTCCGAACTTTTTGGCGTCCAGTTCCACCATCAGGAAGATGGCCCAGTAATAAAGACAAGTGGGGATGGTGGCCATAAGAATTACGTCCAAATACGAGATCTTAAGGAATTCCGCGATGAGAAATGCCGCAGCGCCGAGAATAGGTGGGGACAAAATCGCGCCAATCCCGCCGGCAGAGAGAAGGCCGCCCGCGGCTTCTTTGCTGTATCCGGCTTTTGCCAGCATGGGATAAGCGACTGATCCTAAAGTAACAGTTGTCGCAACTCCGCTGCCGGATGGGCCACCCAGGAGGAACGATGCCAGGGTGACGGTGCGGCCCGCACCTGTAGGCTTTCCACCCATTGCAGCAAATGAAAAATCGATGAAGAACTTCCCCGCTCCAGCCACTTCCAAGAATGCACCATAAATGGTGAACAATATGATGAATGTGGAAGACACATCGATGGGGACTCCGAAGATCCCCTCGAGTGTCATGTACATGTGTCCTACGATTCGTTCTATGTCGTAGCCACGGTGGGTCCACGGCGGGGGAAGCAAAGGCCCGATGTAAGCGTAAATTAGGAAAAGTGCTACTGTGATCGGCATAATCCAGCCCGTGGTTCTACGGGCAGCCTCTAGGATCAGCAGGATAAGGATCACTCCGAACATGTTGTCCCAAAAGTTTGGGGTGACCGCTCTATAAATGAAATCCTCAAAATCTATCAGCATATAACCGATCGATGCCACTGCTAGAGCGGCAAGGATGATGTCAATTAGGTTTACCTTCTTGCGGTACCTCGCAAGGGCGGGGTAATAGAGGAAGATCAGCGTGAGCACCAGCGCCACATGTACGCCTCGCAATATCTGCGTAGTTATCGTGCCCACCGCAGCGTAAAGAGCGAAAAGAGAGGTAGCCACCGCCAAGGCCGTAATCACTATGCCCCAAAAGCCTTCCGGCTTTCTCGTCACCCCCTCTTCTTTCTCGATAACTTCTTCGACCTTCTTGAGTTGTTCTTCGGCAACCCATGCGGTCTTCTCGTCTTGCATACCATTATCTCCGCAAAAGACTCGCGACGTACATCAGTGCCGGCATTTCCACAAGTTTCACGCGGATGCTCCCTTCCTTGTCCTGATGCGTTCCTAGTGGGATATCACTGTCGTGCAGCCGCAGCGCGTGATTGCCAATGCTCGCGGAAGGGATGGAGAATTCTCTGAATTTTTCGTCCACGTTCGGCTCGTCCTTCCTTTGCAAGCCCAGGTATTCCAGTGCTGCGTAGCTGTCGGTCTTCACATGAAAAAGCATGAAATGCCCGCGTTCAATCCTGAACCTCTCGCTCACGGGCACTTGATACATGGAATGCATGTAAGTGTGGACTAGTACGTCCCCTTCAGAGACCCAGATCAGCATTTCCGGATTGTCGATCTGCACCAAAAGCAGATTCTTGCAGAGCCCCACTGTAAGAAGGGCTGCTGCAAGAATCGCTAGAAACAGAAGCAGCGCCTTAGCACCGCGTCCTGAACTGTGTGTCACTCCTTGATGTCCAGGCCTTTTTCTTTGTAGTATTTGATCGCGCCCTTGTGGAAGGGAATGGGCGACCCCACTGTTGCGGACTTGAGGTCTATGTTCTTCGCTTCCTTATGCACCGCCACCAAATCCGCCTTATGATCGAACATCGCGGCGAGTATGTCGTATACCAACTTTTCATCCATAGCTTCATGGGCGATCAGAAGGTTTGCCACCGCGCTCGTCGGCACGTCTTGCTCAACTCCTGGGTACGAACCTTTCGGCATTTTGGTCTCGAAATAGACCGGACCGTATTTTCCCGTCATCTTCGCGACCAGATCGCCGTTTGGGACAAAGGAGATTTTCATCCCCGGAGTAGCAGCAAGATCTAGTATGGAAGCCGTAGGCACTCCACCGCACCAAAAATAGGCATCAAGCTTTCCATCCTTCATGGCACCCGCGGATTCCGTAGCCCCCAATCTGTCTCTCTTTGCATCTTTGTCCGGGTCGACCCCGGCGGCTTCCAAGACTCTCAATGCGATGACTTCCACCCCGCTCCCGGGCGCTCCAGTGGAAATAGACTTGCCCTTCAGGTCGGAGACCTTATTGATGCCCTTCCCTGCGCGGGCTACGATCTGCGTAAGGTTCGAGTACAACACGCCTAAGCAGCGAACGGGCAGCTTTTCCTTGAATTTGCCGGCTCCGCTCCATGCATCGTAGACCACGTCGCCCATGACAATCGCAAGATCGGATTTCTTGGCGGCTATCAACTTGCAGTTATCCACGGACGCGGCCGTGACCTCGGCTGCGGCCTCCACATTGGGCACGCATTTAGTGATCACCGCTGCGATTCCCCCTCCCAGGGGATAGTACACGCCGCCCATGCCGCCGGTCGCTATGGAAATCCTCTTCTGGGCCTGCGCCCAGATGCTCGCGGGGCTGCCAAGGATAAAAGCGCCTCCCATTGCCGCAGTCGCCTTGAGAAACCCCCGTCTTCCCAGCGTACTCCTACCTTTCGTCCGACCACCTTGTTCCATTGCCGTCCTCCTTCATTTTCTGTTCCGTATGCGTGAACGGATCAAACTTCGCCAAACGAAATCGGTATGCGTTCCTTCTCGGAACCAGCTTGGAGCTTCTTCGCCTTGCACCCAGGGATCAACCGCACAGGTTGTCTTGCGAGGCAGCCCGTGCACCAAGAGCATTGAGAAGAAGCTCGCAGCGCGAGGGTATTCATGATCTGAGAGACGATAGAACATGCCCAGCCGGAATTCAACGCAATTCTTGATTGTGTTGTAATGTCGCATTGGGCAGGGAGCCGCAGGTCAAAACACCCCTTGCAAAGACAAGAGGCTCGTTCTCCCTTTCTGCAGATGTTTGATGCCCCAACCCGCGAATTGACAAACTCTTCTTCCGGCCTGAAAAGAGGTGCGGAATGAGGAATACGGATAACTTCCCGGCTCACTTCTTCTTAAACGGGAAGATTACCTTCCAGTTGTTCTCCATTTGGAGACCATCGGCCTATCGCCCAAAACTGTTCCGTTCGCATTCTTCGCCTCTTTGCCTTGCTACCATTCATCGCAGCCGGCGTAAGCGCTCATTATCAAGCCCCAATGCAGTCAAACAGGCAACCCATCCGACAATCAGTGCCCTGGCCACACTTTTCCTTGCACCGCGCCCAGCATTTGGCCGCCAGCGAGAGAGGGATGACAATCACGGGCGGGATTCCCGCCGAATTCCTGTTGGTCGTTATGATCCGGACTTCCTCCAGCTCTCTCTCAGAGTTCAAGGTTGCCTCAAGCACATGCTGTGTGACGGAGCCCTTTCGTTCGACCAGCAACACGGCCCTCAAGAGGTCCGAAGGGTCCTTTTCCACTTTCACAATCTTGCCGTCCAAACGAGATTCTATATACTCTCGAGGATTTGTTTGGGTGTCCGCATGGGAAACGGTGATCAGCAGGGCGCACAACCCAGAAGCCATCACAAGACACAATCGACGAAGAATACTGTGAAGTTTCATAGTGTCCTCGGTTCTGTCGATCTCTCCACTGTGTCGTATTAGCAGTTCGCAGTGAGCACTCTGCCTGCGCACGAAGGTATCGTGCCCTCCCATGATGGAGTGAGGTCCAGAAGCACGAAAATATTTAAGGCGTTCACGCCCATTTCTCATAAGCGTGGTCTGAACGAAGGAACGGCGACTTCCCTGACAGCTCTTTCGAGTGCCTTCTTCCACCGATCGTCAGACTGCCGTGTTAGAACGGGTGCCCCTGAAGGAGCACCCGCGGTGATGACATCTAGGCTACTGCCCTCGCTGGTTCCTGAGCGTTTCCTCTATTTTTTTCTTTATGGCATCAAGGTTGAACGAAGCCGGGTCCTGCATTGGCGGATACTCCAGCGCGGTTTTCGCCAGCTTCGCTACATATTCCTGAACCATCACGAAGCGCCAGAATTCACGCGCATAGAAGTCGTTCATGTAACCACCGCCGAGGTCGTTCAGACTCTGGCCGCCAATTGACGGGGTTCGCTCGAACGGATCCTGGCGGAGGTTCACGATCGTGGGCATGTCGGTGGTGACCTTAGGCCCAGGCCAGCCTTGTGGCTGCTGGTAGAACTGGTACTTGAAGTCTCCAACCCTGAGAGCGCCGAGGTGAGGACCGCCGAAGTAGAAAAATTCCTCCCGCTTGGACGGCCCCTTGCCTAAGAGCAGGTCCAACTGGTTGTAACCGTCGAGGTGGTTCTTGTAAGTACGGTCGCCGAGCTTTGCTCCCTTGAGTAACTGGTCAGTCACGTTTGGATTCCCAGCAGCGGCGAGCAATGTGGGAAACCAGTCGAGGGCGGAGAAGACGCCGTTCTCAACCGTGCCCGGTTTGATCTTCCCCGGCCACCGGACGACGGCCGGAGCGCGGAAGCCGCCTTCAAAAACGGTTCCCTTGGTGCCCTTGAACGGCGTCATGCCGCCGTCCGGCCAGGTGAATACCTCTGCACCGTTGTCCGTGGTGAAGATTACGATGGTGTTGTCGGCCTCCCCAATGTCTTCCAAATGCTTCAGGAGCGCACCGATGCTGTCGTCTAACTGTGCCATGCCTGCCTCTTCCACGCCGTAGTTGCTCTTGTAGTTCATCATCCCCTGGTACTTCGGCGAGAGGTAGGTGAAGACGTGCATGCGTGTGGTATTGTGCCAGATGAAAAATGGCTTTCCTTCCTTCTTGGCCTTGTCCATAAAGCTCCTGGTGTGTCCGACAAGGACTTCGTCGAAGGTCTCCATGTCGTACTTGGAACCCGGAGGGCCTGCCTGCCACCCCTGATGATCGGCTGTCATCTTCTGGAAGGGGCGCAGCGGTCCCTCGTCTACGATCTTCTGCTTGCCGACCTTGCCCCACCGCGGCATGACGGTCTCGTCTTCCTTGTCCGTCGCCCAGCTATGCACAAGGTTGCGCGGCCCGTATTTCTGGAAGAAGGCCGGATCCGACGGGAATGAATACCAGAAGGGGTCCGACATGGCGTCGAGGTGGTACAAGTAGCCGAAGAACTCGTCGAAGCCGTGCAGCGTCGGTAGGTATTTGTTCAGGTCGCCAAGGTGGTTCTTGCCGAACTGTCCGGTGAGGTAGCCTTGCGCTTTGAGCGCCGTGGCAATAGTGCAGGCCTGGGCCGGCAGGCCAACGTCGGCCCCCGCCTGCCCCACCGTGGTCAACCCCGTACGGAGGGGAATCTCACCAGTGATGAAGGCCGCCCGACCTGCCGTGCAACTGGCTTCCGCGTAGTAGTCGGTAAACATCATGCCTTGGGACGCCAGCTTATCGAGGTTTGGCGTCTTGCCCGACATCATACCGCGATGGTAAGCTCCGATGTTGAACCAACCCACATCATCACCCATGATGACAAGAATGTTGGGCTTCTTTTCAGCCGCAAACGTTGGGCCGGCCACCAACGCCAGTGCCACGACGAGCATGGCAAGGCCCATTGGAATCCTATCTTTTCTCAATATCATTCTTCTTTCCCCCTTCAGTAAACTCGATTAAGGACGAGGGATACTGATCAATTCCCTCTGAATTAACGTTCGATCATTTCTTTTCTTATGCTTTTTCCCCTACCTCCTTCCCATTGAATTCGTGCTTGCAGGAGCGTTCGCTCGTCGGCTGCCATGACAATGGCATCGGACAGGAGCTCAAGAAGTTTCCGTATACTGAAAAGGACTGCCGTATAGCTATCTGCAATAATCGGCAATTCTTTCGCACCGGCCCCCCTGTCTTTACGCAATCGATTCTGGAAGACTCCCCCGTGGCCAGGAGACGTTGTCTCATATTAATTCGTCGAAGATACTACCCCATAATGATACTATACAATCTTCTAGTGCCGCGGGGAACACGTAAAATTACTAGTTTTCCAAAGTTTTCTTAGTAGGAGGCAGGCTCGTTCCAACAAGAAGAGGCAATGGGGGCTTTTGGTCTGCGCGGAAAGGGCTTATTCGAGCAGTTCACATATATAGGAACGGTCAAAACTAATGTCCGATTTTCACTCGGACATTGGTACGTGCCGGCCGTCCTGCCAGGGGGGTAGGATGCGCTGACCCCGCGTCCCGCGGGGGAAGCGCATCGGTCGAGGGTTTCAAGGCCGCGATCGATGCGCTTCGCTCCACTCAGCAGATCCTACGGTCTAGATTTGGGCCGCCGCGTGTTACCTCTTTGAGTTGAGCGGCGTGCAAGGCCTATTTAAGCATGTCTCGCGAAAATCCCAGGATACTGCGGGCGATGATCAGCATCTGAATCTGACCTGTTCCCTCGAATATGTCAGTAATCTTGCAGTCCCTGAGCCACTTTTCCACGAGGTTTTCTCTCGAATACCCGATGGGTCCGAGGATTTCAACGCACTTCTGCGTAATGAGCGTGGCCGCGCGGCCGGCCTTTGCCTTGGCCATTGACGCTTCAAGGCTATTCCTGATACCTGCGTCGAGCATCGAGGCTGCTCGAAGGTTCAGAATTCGCGCCACATCCAGTTCGGCCTCCATTTCAAGAACGGATTTCTGAATAGCGCTCAAATGGAGCGTATTTCTCCCGTACGGGAACGTGTAACCTTCTGCCTCAAGCTGGGCTTTGGTAAACTCCAATGCGGCGCGCGCTACTCCGATGGCCATGGCAGCCACTCCCGGTCGGGTGGCGTCAAAGGTTTTCATCACGCCGCCCAGGCCTGCCTCGCCTCGGTTCTGGATTTCCGGGCTGCCCAGAATATTGTCGTACGGGATGCGACAGTCCTCGAACACAATTGCCGCGGTGTCGGATGCTCGGATACCAAGCTTCTTTTCCACCTTGGTGACCGTCATGCCCGGGGTGCCTTTTTCCACCACAAAGCTCTTGATCGCTGCCCGCCCTTTGCTTTTGTCCAGGGTTGCCCAGACAACCACTGCGTCGCTGTGATAGCCTGACGTGACAAAGATCTTTTCCCCATTGATGATCCATTCGTTTGCATCAGGGTCCAGCTTCGCGGTGGTGGTAATTGCGGCCGTGTCTGACCCCGCGCCGGGCTCAGTAATGGCCATCGCGGCGAATTTTCCGGCAAATCGGGCCTTCTGCTCGGGAGTCCCGACCGCCTCTATCGCGGAATTTCCAAGACCCCGCTGAGGCCAGCAGAGAAGGATGCCCGTATCACCCCAAGCCAATTCTTCCATACTCACCACGAGAGCTACGCTGGGCTCAGGGCCCTGAGCCAGACCTCTTCCGGAACGCTTTTTGCCTTCACCTTCAGTTTTCTTTGACGGCGGTGGTGTCATGCTCTCAACAAGCGCGTAGAGTTCCTTGACCTTCTCATGCTCGTGGTCGTCGTAGTATCGCGAAACAGGCCGAAAAACACCGTTCGCAACCGCCGCTGTCATTTGCTGCAACTGCTTTGTCTCAGGCTTGAGTTCAAAATCTATCATGGCGAAATCCTCATGAAGCGTTTACGTGGTCGCCAATAAAGGCATGTTGGAGAGCACTTTCAACCGATAGCCAGGCCCTCCGTTATGGAGAAGCCTCTCCCGTTCCTGAGCCACATCTCCACCGGATGCTCTCGGATATAGCCGTGACCTCCAAGAATCTGCACTCCGTAATCGACAACCTTCATTGCCTGTTCCGAGCAGTACATCTTGGCGATCCCAGCGTCTTTGGTGGCATCCTCGTTTCGGTCCAAGCGCCAGGCAGCCCGCCACGCGAGGAGGCGCATGCCGTCGATTTCCATAGCGGATTCTGCCAACATGAACGCGATAGACTGCCGGCACGCAATGGGCTCACCAAATGCGAATCGCTCTTTCGCATACGCCAGGGCATACTCATGAGAAGCCCTCGCCACGCCGACAGCCATAGCGCTGAGGTTGGCCCGCGAAAGGTTGAGCAGCCTCATGTAATCGAGCCCCTGGTCGCAGCCCACGCATCGCGAAGCGGGGACTACGCACTGCTCTAGCGTTATCGGAAAGAGCGGGAGAGCATTCAGCCCGAGGTTCTTCTCTTTCGGCCCGACAGTGAGGCCCGGTGTGTTCCTATCGACTATGATTGCTCGAACCGGCTGCGAGGCATCCCCGCTCTTTGACGAGGCGTAAACCAGTATGTGCTCGGCCTGATCCGCCATGGGAACCATGCATTTCTTGCCGTTGATGACCACGTTGTCTCCCTGAGTTTCCACCGTGGTTTTCAGTTCAAGGGGATCAAAAGCAATCTTGGGCTCCATGATCGCTGCCGTGGCCGGAAAGAAGCGTTCTCCGCAGAATTTGGGAAGCCACTCCTTTTTCTGCTCATCCGTGCCAAATTCGAGGATAGGGATCATCATGAGAAGCGGAGAGAGCGCTGCCACGGTCAGTCCCACATCGCCCCAGGCCAACTCCTCCACCATAATTGCGGACATGAGAGCCGATCGGCCCAGTTCATATCCGCCATACTGCTCGGGAATGGCATTCGCGCAAAAACCGAGCTCCCAAACTTTATCCAGGAGCTCCGGAGGCGCCACGGCCTCTTCATCGCACTGTCGAGCAATTGGTCTGAGTTCGTTTGCGGCAAACTTGCGGGCCATGTCCTGAATTTGCCGTTGATCTTCGTCTAATGTGAAGTCAGCCATAGGGCCTCCATTAAGTAAATCGTATCCCCGTCATATGACCGCGGACTCGAATGGGCGGGCAGGGACGCCCGCCCCTACCAAACAGAATTCTGCGCCGGCCTTAATTCTCTTTCTCGATGATGGTTGCTACGCCCTGGCCGCCGCCCACGCAGGCATTCGCGCAACCGTAGCGACCACCCTTTTTGTCAAGGATTCGGGCCAATGTTCCCACAAGCCTGACGCCCGTCGCACCCAGAGGATGCCCAATCGCGGCCCCGCCGCCCATGACGTTGACCGTGTCCGGATTGAGGCCCAGCTCTTTAATGCAGTTCAGGGCCACAATCGCGAAGGCCTCGTTGATCTCCCAGAAATTGATGTCCGATGCCTGGAGCCCTGCGGCTTCCAGCGCCCTCTTGCTCGCAGGCACGGGCCCCGCGCCCATAATGGTGGGGTCCACTCCCGCAAAGCCGATGGAGCGAATCGTGGCCATCGGCTTGATCCCTTTTTTCTTGGCCGTCTCTTTTGACATAAGAATCATCGAGGTCGCGGCCGCGTTCAGAGGCGAAGAGTTTCCGGCTGTAATCTCATGACCTTCCTTGAACGCAGGTCTGAGCTGCGCCAGCCCTTCCAGGTTCGTGTCACCTCGTACGCCCTGGTCCTTGTCAACCTTCATGACCGTGCCGTCAGCCTGCGGAGCCTCAATGGGAAGGATCTCCCCGTCGAAAAACCCGTCTGCTTGAGCTTTGGCTGCGAGCTGATGGGACCTCACCGACCACTTGTCCATGTCTTCTCGCGTATAGCCGCTCTGCTTGTAGAGTTTCTGGGCTGTGAGCCCCATATTCATGGCGGTCATCATGTCCCAATGGAGGTACTCGGGGGCTGCAAACAACGTCATGTTCGGCACTATGGCCCCACGATCCAAGAGAGGTCCACCCATGGGAACGCGAGTCATATGTTCCATGCCGCCGACCATGACGATATCAGCGAATCCCATGGCGACTTCCATGAAACCAACATGAATGGCTGCCATTGACGACCCGCACTGCTGATCGAGGAATTTCGCGGCTATGGTGTTGGGCAGATTGGCCAGAAAGATCGGATTGCGGCCTCCGTACGTCCACTGCTCGCTGACACCCATAGCCGATCCCACGAGGAAATCTTCCACTTCAGATGCCTCGATGCCGGTTCGCTTAATGACTTCCGGCAAGAGCTTTGCCAGCAGCTCATCGGCTCTCATTCGGCAAAAAACGTCCCGCGCAGGATCATTGGGACGAGAACGAGACTGAGCGGTCCTCAGATACCCTGCAATTACTACTTCTCTCATGTGCTTATCTCCTTTATTGGCTGTGTAAGCTCGTCCGGGGTCGGCCCTGCAATCTAGTCAGCAAAGAGCTCCCTGTTCATCTCCGTGGTGACGGCCACGGCGTCCGTGAGCCGTGTCGCGAGCCCCTGAATCTTGGGGAGCTCGTAGTGATAGAAATAACGCATCGTCATCAGCTTGCCCTGGTAGAAGAGGGTTTCTTGTTCCGTGGGGCCGGCCTGCAATGCCTTTTGCGCGGCCAATCCCTGCAAGAGCCACTGCCAGGCCACCGCGATAATGCCAAACAGCTCAAGATATAGCGTGGCATCGGCCAGGAACAGCTCAACCTCACCCTTGAGCGCGAAGCCCACCAGATGAGTGGTGACCGACTGGAGCGTCCCTAGGGCTTCTTGCAGCTTCTCCGCGTAAGGCTTGAGTGCCGGATCCTCCAGCGCAGGTGTGATGGTCTTGTAAACCTCTTCGAAGTAGGCCCGAGCCGCGGCGCCGTTTTTCATCACGACTTTTCGGCCCAAAAGATCCAGCGCCTGAATCCCTGTAGTCCCTTCATGGATGGGATGAATGCGAATATCCCGATAGTATTGTTCAAGGGGGAATTCGTCGCAGTATCCGTATCCTCCAAGGATCTGGAGACCCTGGCTCACCGAGAAGATCCCCATTTCAGATGGATAGGTCTTGGCTACAGGCGTCAAAAGATCGAGCAACAGCTCATAGCGTTCTTTTTGCTCGCCTTCAGTGTGCGCGGCCAAGTCGCTGTACACCGAACCCTGGAGAAGCAGCGAGAGAGATCCCTCTACGATGGCTCGCTGGAACAGAAGCATCCGACGGATGTCCGCGTGTTCGATGATGTGGACCTGCGGCAGGCTCGGGTCTTTGGTTGCAATCTTACGTCCCTGCGGACGCTCTCCCGCGTATTCGAGTGACGCATAATAAGCCGCGGTAGCGATAGACGTGGCCTGCATCCCCACGCCAAGCCTCGCCTCATTCATCATCTGGAACATGTACGAAAGGCCCTTGTGCGGCTCGCCCACCAAATATCCACGACAGTCGCCGTTATCGCCCATGCTGAGCTGCGTGATCGGGCAACCTTTGTACCCCATCTTGTGATAAACGCCGACTGTAGTGATATCGTTTGAGACAAGCTTTCCGTCAGCCCCAATCCGCTTCTTGGGAACAACAAAGAGCGAGATGCCCTTAACACCTAAGGGAGCGCCTTTGATCTTTGCGAGCATAAGGTGGACAACATTGTCCACACCGTTATGGTCACCCGCGGAAATGAAGATCTTCTGGCCGAAGATCTTGTAATAGCCCTCATCCGTCGGTTCCGCGCGAGTCGTGATGTCCGAAAGCGAGCTGCCTGCCTGTGGCTCGGTCAGAGCCATTGTGCCTTGCCATTCGCCCGACAGCATCTGAGCGACGTAGGTGTCTCGCAGCTCATCGGAGCCGAAGGAAAGAATGAGATGAGTCGCGCCTGTGGTAAGCCCGGGATACGCGCCCGCAGCAAAATTGGCCGCTCCGAAAATAAAAGCCGCGGCCATGGCAAGGGTAATGGGAAGCTGTTGGCCGCCCACGTCGTAGGGGAACCCCGCGCCGATCCAGCCACCTTCGCCGCTTTCCTTCATGAATGTCCTGACCAGAGGGTGGACCTTGACCTCTCCGTTCACCAACTGAGGGGCCTGTTTGTCCATCTCCTGGAACGCGGGCGCCAGAAGGTCGCGGCCCATGCGTATCGCGGTGTCCAGCACCAGGTCGAAGACTTCACGACTGTGGTCCTGGTAGTAGGGCAACTTCGTGAGGCTTTCCAGGTCCAGGACCTCGTACAGCAGGAACTTCAGGTTCCGTTCGCTCATGAATCGTTCGGCCATTGTCCTGCCCTTATGCCTGGTAGAATGTCTTGCCGGATTGCGCCATTTCCTTCAGCAGGTTTGCCGGCTTGAAACGAACTCCGTACTTCTTTTCCAGATCGAGGAGCTTGTCGTACACGTTCCGTACGCCCCACGAGTCCGCGTACCGCAGAAGACCTCCCCGATACGGCGGGAAGCCCGTGCCATAAATCATTGCCAGGTCCATGTCCGCAGGACGATCGATGATCCCTTCTTCCATGATCAGCGCTGCCTCGTTTATCCCCAGCGCCAACATGGCATCGACTATTTCCTGATCAGGGACCTTTTTCGGCTGCACGCTGTTATCTGCGTAGTACTTCTGAACAACCTCGATCACCTTTGGGTTCGGCACAGGATTGGGGCCGCTGTAATCCATGTATCCCGCGCCGGTCTTCCGGCCGTAGCATCCTGTTTGATAGATCAGCTCGGTCAGAGGATGAACCTTGTATCGTTCGCCCAATCGTTGCTCGAAAGTCTTGCCCACGTGGTAGTTGATGTCGATTCCCGTGAGATCCGCCAAAGCCGCCGGTCCCATCGGCATACCGAACTCCTTCACCACGCGTTCCATCTGCGCACCGTCAACGCCGTCCGCGCTCAGGTACACGGCTGCTCCGAATAGTCCGCCCAGCTGCCGAGACACGTAGAACCCAGGGCCGTCATTGACCACGACCGGAACCTTCTTGATCGCCCGCCCGAAAGCCACTGATGTGGCAAGAGTCTGATCGGAGGTCTTTTCTGCACAGATGATCTCCAGCAACGGCATGCGTTCGGCAGGATTAAAGAAGTGCAGACCGATCATCCGACCCGGATCGTTAAGCACCGAAGCCATCTCGGTAATCGGCAGAGCCGAGGTGTTGGTCGCAAAGACGGTATCGGGTCGGCATATGGATTCAAGCTTTTTCCAGATATCTTGCTTGATCTTCATGTTCTCGACCACAGCTTCTATGATCAGATCCGCATCCTTGGCGTCTTCCAGAGAAGTCGTGGTTCGAAGTTGGCCCTGGATCATCTTGTCCAGGTCTGCTTCGGTCATCTTCTTCTTTTTGATGGAATACGCGAACGTCTTACGTATGGACGCGACGTCCTTTTGAAGCACATCGTCGTTGATGTCCCACAGTACCGTCTCGAAACCGCCCTTCAGAAGCATGTTGACGATTCCCGATCCCATCACGCCGCCGCCGAGCATGGTGACCCGTTTGATCGGAGCGGGTTCGATCCCTTCCGTGCGTGGAAGCCGGCCTGCGGACCTGCTGCTGAGAAAGATACCGATCAGGTTCTTTGAAACGTCCGTGAGAGCGCATTCACAGAAGAGCTCCACTTCTTGCTCGATATCCTTTTCGATGTCAAAACTCAGGCCCTTTTCCACTGCGTCGATGACCTTAAAGGGCGCTATGTAGCCCTGGGCCTTCTGCATGGCCATGAATCGCGCACCGTTGCACACCGCTTTCTGCTCAGCCGCGCTGGGCAGACGCCAAACTCTGTTGCGGGTGCGACGCTCCTCCAGCTTGAGCTGTCCGGAAACGAACTTCTTCGCCGCGTTCACAGCCGCGTCCACGAGTTTGTCAGGGGTCGTCACTTCGTCGAGGACCCCGCGTGAGAGGCCCTTCTTAGTGTCGATCGGGTTTCCAACGGTCATCATTTCCAGCGAATTGGGCAAACCGATCAGCCGTGGGAGCCGCTGAGTGCCTCCCGCTCCCGGGATGAGCCCCAACTGAACTTCAGGTTGCCCGACCTTGGCCCCTTCCGCAGCCACGCGATAATGGCACGCCATAGCCGTCTCCAGACCTCCGCCGAGCGCATTGCCGTTGATTGCTGCAATCACCGGCTTTGAGGCCATTTCGATGGAATTGAGGAAGCGTGCCATTTCCAGCACTTTCGGCTGAAGGGCTTGCTTGTCCTTCACACCCTGCAACTGCGTAATGTCCGCGCCGGCTATGAAATTGTTGCCGGTTCCCGTGAGGACCAGCGCCTTCACATTCGGGTCTGTGAAAGCCTCGGTCATGGCCTGGGCCAGCTCAAGGACAAAATGCTCTGAAAGCTGGTTCACCGGCGGGTTGTTCAAGGTCAGCACGGCCACGCCGTCCCGCAAATCCACTTTGACTGTCTTGTAATCGGTCTTCATATCATGCAACTCCCTCTGCGCCTGTAGATGGGCCCATCCATGCTCCCGTAAGCGTCTCTCGTGGCGGAAGAATGACTCGGGCCCTGACCCACGCTACGGTTTTTCGACCTTTTTCTTGGCCAATTCCTCTTCCCGGAGTACCTTTCGCAGAATCTTGCCTACCGCGGACCTGGGAAGCTCTTTGCGAAATTCCACGATCTTCGGAGCCTTGTACGCGGCCAGGCTCTCTCGGCAAAAGCTTATGATTTCCTCTTCCGTCGCGGTTTCTCCTTCTTTGAGCACCACAAAAGCCTTGACGGTTTCGCCTCGGTATTCGTCCGCGACGCCCACCGCCACCGCGTCTCTCACCTTCGGGTGCTGATACAGCACTTCGTCTATCTCCCGAGGAAAGATGTTGTAACCGCCGGCAATGATCATGTCTTTCTTGCGATCGACTATGAAGAGGTATCCTTCCTCATCCTGGACCGCTATGTCGCCGGTATACAGCCATCCGTCCTTGATGTGGTCCGCAGTTTCCTTGGGGTTGTTCCAGTATTCCTTCATGACACACGGGCTCTTGATAATCAGTTCGCCGGATTGACCCGGAGCCACCTCCTCGACCCCTTTGTCCACGTCCACCAAGCGAACATCCACATCGATAAAAGGTATGCCGATACTGCCGGTCTTTTTCATACCCGCGAGAGGGTTGCCCACGCCTAAGCTGGTGGTTTCGGTCATTCCCCAACCTTCGGTATACGTAACCCCCAAGTCCTGCACTCGTCCGATGAGCTCCACAGGCATTGGCGCCGCGCCGGAGTTCACTATCTGGATTCGGGCATCCAACTCGATTTCGGCCGCCTTGGGATGGTTTACAACAGCGCTGAGCAAGGTCGGCACTGCAGGAAACCACGTGATCTCCTTGAAGTTCGCCATCAGTCCCAGAAATTCGTCGATGTCGAAACGGGGCACCAGGATCATCATGCCGAAGTTAGTCATGCACCAATTGAGGCAACAGATCTGGCCGTAAACGTGGAAAAAGGGCATCACGCTCACCACCACCCGCTGCTGCGCGGGCATGATCAGGGGAGCAACGTTGCCTCCCCACGCGGCGAGCTGGAAGTTCGCGGCCACATAGTTGGCATGGGTCAGGACCGCTCCTTTGGGCGTACCGGTTGTCCCGCCGGTGAACATGATAACTGCGGGATCCTCCGACGCGATTTCGACCCGTGGGACCCTGACGTCGGAAGATGAGTCCAATAGCTGCGCGAAATGATGCCAGCCCTCTTCCAGATCCAGCTCTTGGGGCGTGCTCTTGGGCATAACCTCGATGTAATCGGTAACCCTGGTGACCACCACGTGGATGGCTCCTCGCTCCAAACCGAGCTTCCGCACATTGCCCAAGACCAAGTCAAAGGTAAACAAGGCCCTGGGATCGGTAAGCTCAAGGACATGCTTGAGTTCCGGCAGCGTGTACAGCGGATTGACGTTGACGACGATGGCGCCCAGATTCAGGGCGGCATAGTAAGCGATGACGTATTGTGGACAGTTTGGCAAATGCAGGGCGATTCTGTCGCCCTTCTTGATACCGAGAGATGCCAGGGCGTTCGCCATCCGCAGAGATTGCCGGCGGACCTCCCGAAACGTTAATCGTGAGCCGTAGAAATCCAGAGCAGGCTTATCCGGCGCAATGTTGGCAGCGGAGTTGAGGAAATCTTGAATCTTGATCCTTGGGTAACGCATGGTGGTGGGTACCCAGGGATCGTAGTGACGATGCCACGGTCTGGATTCCATGATCTCCCTCCTGACGGGTCCCTCAACTGTCGGTTTCGCACAGCGCTTGCGCGCAATGGTGTAAACTGGTTGCCGGCTAAGCGTCGGATCTGACGGGTGATCATCCTCTGGTCGGAGGAGACAACGTAGAAGGGTATAGTGTGTGGAGGTGGATTGTCAAGGATAATTGTGTGCCGCTCACTACACCATTTCTAATGCAGTAATATATAATGTTATTTTTTCCAATGACCTCTTTTGTTGTTGACAAACCGCCCTTCCCAAAGGTATCGTCTGCGCGGCTGACCTCTGTGCAGCACCAAGCCACCTTTCAAATTACGGTTAGAGGCCCCTGTGAGACTTGCCGAACTGGCTAAAGCGGCTGATGTAAGTAGAGACACGGTCCAGTACTATCTGAGGGAAGGCTTACTCCCCAAACCAAAACTCAGAAGAAAGAAGCTGGCAGACTACGACGCAAGCTATCTTGACCGGATAAGATTCATACGTGAGCTTCAAGAAAACCACGGGCTCTCTATTTCTGTGATCAAGCAGATCCTGAGACGGCAGAAGCGCGCGTCGTCTTTGGAACGTTCCCTATTCCGTCTCCACAGCAAGTACTTCACCCCGCGAGACCATCTCTTGACCGAAGAGGTCGTTGGAGAAGAGGCCTTCTTGGAAGCCACCGGCCTCGGACCTAAATGGCTTGCCAGGGGCGAAGCTTGGGGCATCATCACCTTTGAAACCAGAGAAGGCCGCAAAGTCTACTCGCACGAGGCCGTCACCCTGGGGAAGCTGATTGTGGAAATGGACAATATTGGCCTCGGGCCTAAGGACGGTTTTGACCGCGAGGCCCTGAAAGTTTCGATTAATATCCTCAGGCAGCTCGTGGAGCAGGTGAACGGGCATTTTGCCCGGATCTACTGGGGCAAGCTTTCGCCGGAAGCGTTTCACAAGAAGGGTGTGGAAGCCCTTGAGGTTGCTGCGTTGTATTTCTACCATCTGTTCAGGAAATTGTGCAACGAACACACCGCAGCTCAGATAAAGGGACTGGCGGAAAGCCAAGACGGAATTGACAAAGGCACGCATTGATAAGAGGAAAAGCTTGACTACTGCCCCTCCGAAGAGGTAATCATTTAATTGAGTGTCGCACTTTCGGCCGCAGCCAAATGAGACTCTTCAGCAATCTGCGTATGTGGTAAACGCCGCGGCGGCCATAATGGTTACCTTGATATCCGGCGGCACTCGGCGCGAAGAATTGGGTACATTCAGTTTTCGACAAGGTCACCATCGATGTTTGTCACCGTAAACGCGACAGGCAGGGCCGGCTCGGCTCTTGCCCACTGCCGATAACCTTCGGGTGGCTTCTTTCCGCACAATCTGCCGGGGGTGTTGCTGTGTCATTGGAGAAAAAAGTCCTCGGGGTCTTGCTCATCTGCTTGTTAGGACTCGGCCTCCTCATTTGGGTCGCCCCTCATTTCCTTAGGTCAGACACCATTAAGGGCAAACCTGCGGAAAGCCTCACCGTGGGTACTTCTGCCATCGACCTTTCAGCCCTGATCTGGATTGCCCAGGCACGGCATTATTTTTCGGAGCAGGGTCTCGATATCAATATGAAGCTCTATGAATCCGGGCATCTCGCTATCAGAGACCTTTTTGAAGGCGGCCTGGACCTTGCGACTGCCACGGAATTTGCTACCGCTCGACGTTGTCTTGACCGACGAGATCTCCGAATCATTTCAATTCTTGACGCGGCCAAGGATCAACAATTGGTCGCGAGGAGAGATCATGGGATTACTGGGGCGTCGGACCTCAGAAACAAGCGCATCGGGATAGCCGGGGGCACCAGTTCGGACTACTATCTCCACGTCTTCTTGGTTTTGCAAAAGATCCGTGCCGACGATGTTCATGTGGTGGATCTGATGCCTTCCGAACAAGTGAAGGCCATTGCAAAAGGGGATATTGACGCCATCATGGTCTGGGAGCCTTTTGCCACCATGGCGAAAGACGAGTTGGGAACCAATGCGGTGAGCTGGCCTGCACAAAGTGGAGAAGATGAATACTGGCTACTGCTCAGTACCGACGAAATTGTCAAGAAGCGATCCCCTGCTATAGAGCGTTTTCTCTCTGCATTGGCATGGGCGGAAGAATTTATCAGGAATAACGAGACGGAAGCCATACAGCTTATGGGGCAGCAGTTGGGTTCCCGACATAAGAGCTCCTTGTGGAGAAACCACAACTTCCGACTCGGGTTGAACCGGCCCCTTATCGTGAAAATGGAAGACGAGCTGAGATGGATGAAATCCACACCCGGGAGCCGGGCGCCCGATATGCCCGATGTGCTGGATTTCATTTATGTTGATGGGCTGAGTTCCGTAAGTCCCGAAAAGGTGAAGATCCTTCGTTAGGAAACACTGATGACAGTCGAGCGTAGAATACAGGTAGCTTCCGCCGTCCTCCTTGCGTTTGTCTTGGCCATGGGATCGATGATCTTCTGGAGCGCCCGTGAAGTGCAGCAAGGAATCAGCGCGATTGGAGTCAGCTCGGATGTGGTCCGGACCGCCTTTATGCTAAGAGTTCTCACGGATGAATATCTGGAATATGGAGATAAGCGCTCTTTCAGGCAATGGCAACAATATCTTGCCCGACTCGGGAGCATCCTGGCAAACAAGGAAGTTTTCGGATCAATCGGCCAACCATTTCGTGCAGATTTGGAAAAGCGCTATCAGGAAGTGAATTCCCTCGCCTTTAAGGTCATGCAAGCGCCGTCTCCACAATTGGACGAGAATCATAGCGAAGAGACGAAAGCATTGAAAGAAACATTACATAACATGATGTCTCTTCGCCTGGAACAACTGGCCGAGACTGCAAACGATCTGAATATCACCTGCCAAGCCTCGACATTGAACAGGCAGAATTTGGCTCAGCGGACCATTGTTGTCATGGCCCTCCTTATGGTTCTCATCATACTTATAAACCTCTATCTGCTCAGGAAGTCTGTGGTAGCACCCCTCAAGCAACTTGCAGGAGGAGCCCAGGCCATAGGAGCCGGCAATTTCGATTACGTGGTGGAAACCAAAAGCGATGACGAAGTGGGAAAGCTGGCAGGCGCGTTCAACACTATGGCCCGGCATCTCAAGACATCCTATGCATCTCTGGAATCCGAGATCATGGAACGCAAGCGAGCGGAAGTGGCCGCTACGTCCGAAAGACAGCGGCTGTATGATGTCTTGGAAACCTTGCCGGTGTATGTCTGCTTGCTCGATGCCGACTATCGAATGCCATTTGCTAACCGGTATTTCCGTGAAACTTTTGGGGAATCGCAGGGCCGTCGTTGCCATGATTTCCTGTTTAACCGAACGGAACCGTGCGAAGTATGCGAAACTTATACCGTTATGAAGACCCGGCAGCCACACCACTGGTACTGGACCGGTCCGAATGGGAGAGACTACGACATCTACGATTTTCCCTTCATCGATACAGACGGCTCTTTCCTGATCCTTGAAATGGGTATTGACATTACCGAGCGCAAGCGAGCGGATGAGGCGCTGAAACAGACGCTTGTCGATTTGGAGAGATCGAATGCCGATCTCGAACAATTCGCCTATGTTGCCTCCCACGATCTCCAGGAGCCTCTGCGCAACGTTGCCAGTTGCGTGCACTTGTTGGATAAGAAATATAAAGGGAAGTTCGATGCGGACGCGGACCAGCTTTTCTCGTATGCAACCGAATCAGCCGTACGCATGAAAGCTCTCATCGTAGATCTGTTGGCTTATTCTCGGATCAGTACACGCGGGAATCCTTTCCGCCCCACGAACTGCGAAGAAGTATTCGATCAGACCGTCCAACAGATGAAACCCTCCATTGAAGAGGCAGGGGCCGCGATAACCCACGATTCGCTTCCCATTGTTGTCGGAGATTTCACACAGTTGGGCCAGGTCTTTCAGAATCTCATCGGCAATGCGATAAAGTTTCGTCGCGATGAGCCTCTTCATGTCCATGTTTCTGCCTCCAAGCGAGACAATGAATGGGTCTTTTCCGTCAAAGACAACGGTATTGGCATAGAAGCCCGCCATCTGGATCGCATATTCGTGATTTTCCAAAGGCTGCATAAGAGAACTCAATATGAAGGTACGGGCATGGGGTTGGCCATTGTTAAGAAGATTATAGAACGGCACCAGGGCGCGGTCTGGGTCGAATCGGAGCCGCGAAAGGGAACAACGTTTTATTTCACGATTCCCGCAAAGGAGACGAACACGTGATGGATGCGCCAAAGGAATTGAAGGCGGTCGAAATCTTGTTGGTCGAAGATAACCCTGTAGATATCCTGGTGACCAAGGATGCCCTGGAAGAGGCAAGGGTACATAATAACGTGCATGTGGCCGAAGACGGCGAAGAAGCAATGGATTTCCTTTACCAAAGGGGCAAGTTCGCTGAAGCGCCTCGTCCGGATCTGATCCTCCTGGACCTGAATCTGCCCAAGAAGGGCGGCATTGAAATTCTCGCTGAGATCAAAGAGGACCCTAACCTTCTCAACATCCCGGTGGTCGTTCTTACTACGTCGGAAGCTGAAAGCGATGTGCTTACCACGTATTGCCTGCACGCGAATTGTTTCATCACGAAGCCGGTAGATATGGATCAATTTACCCAAGTGATACGATCCATTAACGGCTTCTGGTTTACAATCGTCAAACTCCCTCCAGGTGGTCAAAGCCGATGAACTCAGAAACAGTAAACATTCTGGCGGTCGAAGACAACCCGGTGGATGTGCTTCGTCTCAGGGATGAACTTTGTGCGAAAGATTCCACGAAATTCGACATATCTTCAGTGGAAACTCTGAGAGAAGCCAAGCGCATCCTTGAGCAAGAGGCGTTCCACGTCCTTCTCCTTGATTTAGGGTTGCCTGACAGCCAAGGGCTTGACACTTTTATGGAAATGCGGGGTTTTTGCCCAAACATTCCCATTGTGGTGATGTCCGGACTCGACGACGAAGCCGTCGCGATTGAAGCTGTCACCATGGGCGCTCAAGATTATCTCTGCAAGGATCGCTGGGATTATCATCTCCTTGTGCGGTCCCTCAATTACGCTATTGAACGTCATAAGATCTTGAAGCAATGCAAGGACGCAACCGAGGCTTCCCAGGCGGCCTTGAAGTCACTCTTGGACGCCCAGGAAAGGCTCGAACTGGCCCTGAATGGGGCGGATCTGGTACCGTGGGAAAGAAATCTGAAGACAAATGAGGCTGTTGTGGGCAAGAAGGCAGAAAGAGTCCTCGGTTTCTCGCCAAGCGAATTACAGCATTTTCGCGATTACATGGATCTGGTTCATCCGGACGACGCGGATCGTGTCACAGCCGCGCTCGATGCGCACTTGAAAGGCGAGACTCCCTCTTATGAAGCCGAATACCGCCTGAGGTCCAAATCGGACGAATGGAAATGGGTCCTGAGCAGGGCTCGAGTTGTTCAACGAGACATGAACGGTGAGCCTGTGCGTCTATCAGGGACTTTTCTGGACATCTCCTCTCGTAAGCAAGCAGAAGAAGCCCTGCGTGAAAGCGAAGAGCGCTTTCGGGCAATCTTCATGCGCGCGACAGATCATATCTCTGTTAAGGACCGCGAACGAAGATATATTCAAGTAAACCCGGCTTTCGAAGCACTCGTGGGACGCTCCGCCAACGAAATCGCCGGACGAGCAGTTACGGGGTTGTTCGGCAAAGAATTCGCCGAATTTGCTGCCGAAATCGACCACAGGGTGTTACAAGGCGAAAGTGTTGAAGGCGAAAGAACTGTTTTGATACATGGAATCCCTGTAACGCTCAGCTATAGCGTGACGCCTCTGCGGGACTCGGCCGGAGAAGTTGTGGGTATCTTCTGGATCACTCGTGATGTTACCGAGCGAAAACGGCTTCAAGTATCCGAAACTGTTGCCTCACAGCCCATGTATCCGTCAAGGGCAATGCAGTCTACGCTCAGGCAAGCCACTCTAGTCGCGCAGAGAGATTCCACGGTGCTGCTCCTGGGCGAAAGTGGCTGTGGGAAGGACTGGTTGGCCCGGTACATCCACAACAAGTCGGAGCGGGCTGGGGGGCCGTATTTTGTGCTTAATTGCGCTGCGATCGCGCCCCATCTCGCCGAATCGGAACTTTTCGGTCACGAGAAAGGAGCTTTCACCGGTTCTGTGGGCCGCAAACGAGGAGTGTTGGAGCTTGCCGAAGGCGGGACACTCCTGTTAAACGAAATCGGAGAACTTTCTCTTGCGGTGCAATCGAAGATCCTTACATTCTTGGATACGAAAAGATTTACGCGTGTGGGCGGTGAAAAGGAAACCTCGGTGAATGTGCGACTCATTGCCGCCACGAACCGCGACCTGGAAAGAGAAGTGGAAGAAGGGCGGTTCAGGAGCGATCTCTTTTACAGGCTGAATGTAATTGGATTACACGTGCCTCCGCTCCGAGAAAGGCTGGAGGACATCCCCGTCCTGGTGAACGAAATCCTCACTTCGCTGACTACTGAGATGCAACTCTGTTCGGTCCCCCACCCGAACGAGTCTACGATGGCTGCCTTGATTCGCTACGACTGGCCAGGGAATGTGCGAGAGCTGCGTAACGTGCTGGAAAGGACTTTGATACTTTGGGACGGAAAGCGCTTTGACGTCGCGTTGCCGACGCTCGCGGGAGAAAAACAGGATCAGGCCATGACAATCGACTTTGGTGGCAGAACCTTGCGAGACGTGACCGACGAGATCACCCGTTCCATGTGTTTAGATGCCCTAGAGAGATGCAGCGGAAACAAGAAGGAGGCGGCAAAACGCCTGGGGATTGCTCGCGACTCCTTGTATCGGTACCTGAAGGAATTCGGCATTCTTACCGGTGGCCCTGCCTGAACGAATCGTGATACGCACCTCTCCAGCCAAAAGTCCCTAGCCACACAACCGCACGTGATCTCATACTGATGCGCTTTCAAAGAAGTAAAGCACGGGGGAAACTTCTTTGTGTAAAGAAGTTTCCCCCGCAACCCCCTTCAAGAAACTCTATATTTCGTTTGCATTCCTGCTTCCTAGGTGGAAGCAGGAATGCAAACGGCGTATAGAAGTTTTTGGAAAGGGGTTCGGGGAGGAACCTTTTTACAAAAAAGTTCTCCCCGTCTTACTTTCTTAAAAGCGCATCGGTATCAGGCCGCTTTTGCGCCGAGCGCCCGGCCTTCACGCAGGGCGAAGTATGGGACACGCCAGGCTGCCGATGGCATATGGCGCTTTACGAAGATTATCACCCACGGCATGACGACAACGCCCGCCACCAACCCAACCCACCATTCCGACTGGAATTGGGCGAGTGTGGCCTGTGGGTTGGTGTCCTCTACGAGCATCGCAACTCCCGCGATAATCCACACCATGCCGTTGTTCGTCATGTGAAGGGCAATAGGAACGAGAAGTGACTTTGTCTGAATGTAGAGCACACACATGACATAGCCAAAGAAGAAGGCTCCGATAACGTCCGGATGGCCCAAGGCAAAAAGCGCTGAAGATGCGAAAATGGCCCACGGCACGTTCCACTTGACGGACCACCTCGTCAACAAGAGGCCGCGAAAGAAGAATTCTTCGACAATCGGAGCGATCAATACCACACACAAGAAGCCCAACAAGTTCCCCGAAATAGAGCCCGAATCAGTCTTCCAGACAATGAACGGAGGCAGCTCAAGGATCCACCATTCGACAAAGCGGGGTGAGAGATAGGAGAGCGGGAGGTAGAGAAGGTAGGTTGCCGCAATTGCAACTCCGACCAACGGAAAAGCCAAGAGTGCATTTCGCCCTACCATTGCCCAAGATGGATAGTTCCCTATAACCTCCGTCGGAGCCAACTGTGCACGGGAAAGCAATCGAATGACGAGCAGTAGGAGGACGCAATTGAAAAGCGCCAGGAACACAATGTTTTGCAGGGTCATTGATTCATTAATTAGCCCCGAGGGTAAGAGGATCACGCTCAACACGATGCTCGCAACGACCGCCAGCAACGCACGTGCAAGTAATGTTCTCCCCCGAAGAAGTTCGAAAGGGTCTTTCCCGGAAGTATCAACTGCTTTTTCCGCGGAATCGGTCCTGTTATCCAATTCAGCCTGGGCTAGTAACCCCGCAGCAACCAGCTTGCCGAAAAGGCTTTGGAGGCCTCTTTCCGAAATCCCGTATTTTTCCATAAGAGCAGCATCCGTCATGTGTGCTCGGATGTCTGCGAGCGCTTCGTGGGCTTTGATCGTGACTTTCGGAGCGTCCATGACTCCCTCACGATTGCCTACCTATACGGTTATGAAGAGGCATTCAGCGACTTAGCGGCGAAAAGCATATATAATCATTGCACATATAATCCTGATCGCGCCCACCGGTCAAGCATAATTCGAGCATTTGCGGCTCTCATTGGGCCGAATTCGGTTCCCATATTTCAACGTGCGTCGCAAACAGACCCGTTGAATGTGCACGTGGGCGGTATTCTCGTCAGTTGAGTTGATTTCCGATCCTGCTCAGGTCTTCGGACCAGTCAATGAATAGCGCTTTTCCTTCGATCTCCTTAATTTCAACAAGACCCCAAGAACAGCTGTCAAAGGAATAGTCCCTATTCTCAGCCAAGACCATCACGGCACCGTCGGGGATATTGTTAAGGCCAAGACTATTTGTCAGGCCATAATCATGTGGATGTGTGGCCTTGTCCAGATGTTGCCTCCGCCTGTCGTCCAACCGCTTCCCGTTGACAAAAACCACTTTATCCTTAATCCGGACTTCCTCTCCTGGAAGGCCCATAATGCGAAACACAAACGTCTCCTCGCAGTTGGAAACAGGATTAGTATCAACCTGGATTATTCCGCAGGTGAACAAAGAAAAGAGTGTTCTTCGCCTCAAGCATCAGATATGGTAAGGAAAATCAAGTGAAGTTGAGGGAGATCGGATGACCCGGAGTGGTGAAAGGGAAAGAGAGACAATTCGCCCCCAATATGACCGTTCCATCGTGATGGATTTTCAGGGAACCAAGATCACCTCGGACACGGGTTTCTTGCTCCTGAGAGAGATAGACAAGCGTTTCAACATACTGGGGCCAATCGAGAGTGAACTTGAAGACGCCAGGCCCTGGGTTCATAGCAACCATACCCAGCTTCAGATGGTCCGGCAAAGAGTGTATCAGATAGCAGCCGGGTATGAGGACTGCAACGATGCTGACTTTCTGCGAATTGATCCTGCTCTTCGGCTCGCCATTGGCAAGGGAGACGAGGCCGAGGCCGGTCAGTCCAGGCTATCGAGGCTTGAGAATGAGGTTCTGGGAACCCAGGGTGGATTGAATGCGCTCGAAGCCGCTCTGACGAGGTCCCACGACGCGCTCATGAAGCGCAAGAAAAAGCAGCGGTTGGTTGTGGACGTTGATTCAACGGAAGATCCGGCTCGCGGCAAGCAGGAGAACGTGGCGTTCAACGGTCATTTCGGAAAGAATTGCTTTCATCCCCTGTTCGCTTTCACGAGTGACGGAGACTGCCTGAGGGCCAAGCTGAGGCCCGGCAACGTTCATTCAGCTGATGGCATTGTGGACTTTCTCGATCCGATTGTGAAGCGGTATAGGTCCCGGTTTGTGCTTTTCTGGCTTCGGGGCGATGCGGCATTTGCTCAACCCCAGGTGTACGAGTATTGCGAGGGTGAACGGGTCACGTACTTCATCAGGCTTCCAGGCAATGCGGTACTGAACAGACTCATCGACCCCTATCTGACGCGTCCAGTGGGTCGGCCCCCGAAGGGCGGGATTCAGGTCAAGCTGGTTGATCTTCGTTATCAGGCCCAAACCTGGGACAGGGAGCGGAGAGTGGTCGCCAAGATCGAGTGGCACGATGGGGAACTCTTCCCAAGGATCGGATTCATCGTGACCAATTCCAGGCTGACTGCCGGGAAAGTGATCAAGGTGTACAACGGGCGCGGCGACGTTGAGAATAGGATCAAGGAAGGGAAGAACACGCTGCGCTGGGACAAGACCAGTTGCCGCCGCTTCTCGGCTAATCAGGCCAGGTTGCTCATGGGAGTGTTGGCCTACAATATCCTCCACATGCTCCGCCAATTCTATCTTGTGGGCGAAGAGATCAAGCGGTCCATAGAATGGCTGATCAAACGTCTGATCAAGGTCGGAGCGAAGGTCGCGTATCATGGTCGGAGGTGGCAAGTCCATGTCGCTTCACCCTTTTTCTTGGCCCGTTACTACCAAGCTGTGTTCGGGTGACGAGAGCTGTGGAAAGAATGGTTGACGGAGTTACGCAGGGTGAGGTACGCTTAGAACCTTGGGAAAAGGGGCTTTTTCATCAACATGACGACGGTTTTGCCTGCGTCAGGTCGGGTGGAACTCCGCACGGACACCTTTCGGGGTCAGCGGAGCGTCCCTTCTACCTCTCAAGGGTGCCAAGAGGAGCAGAATGGCAAGACCGCCGCATGATTCCGGACTAGGATCGGAATTGTAAAGTGAGGAAAACAGCAGAGACGACTGACAGCAAAACAGCATAGCGTTTGCTGTCATGAGCTTTCGTGCAAGTGAGCATGGTAGGACGCCTCGGGTCTCGCAGGGGCGTCACGATTTTGTCGTAGAGCAAGCAGGCCTCAAGTTCGCTTGAAGCGAAGCGCACGAAAAGCTTGACAAGTATGGTGCCCAAATATCTTAAAATCATACGGAGAAGGGGTAGAAAGAATACCCGTTGAATCCTCCTTCTTTTTGCGCTTACTTATGGCCAGCTCAACAGAGATCACCCGAGACATTATTAGGTAACATACCGGCTCGGATGTGGATGCTCGTGAACTAACCCTGATCAACCGACAACCCGATTCCATGTAAGTCCATGCGAGGTGAACATGGCAAAACACGTAGGGATAGTCGCTTGCAGCGCAGAAGGAGCAGCGCTCTGCTATCGGACCTTGTGCTCAGAAGCGCCTGTGCTCATGGGCGAACATATGCACCCGGAAGTGTCGATGCATACTTATCCATTAGCCGAGTATATGCCGCATATTCGATCCGGAGACTGGGCGCAGGTTGCGAAGCTGATGCTGTCGTCCGTACACAAGCTGGCTCAAATCGGCGCAGAGTTTGCCGTTTGCCCTGACAACACCATTCATCAAGCTTTTGACCTGGTCATGGCAAAGTCCCCCGTTCCTTGGCTTCACATAGCGGAAGTGGTGGCAAGGGTGGCCAAGAATAGCGGATTCAAGACCCTCGCGGTCCTTGGTACCAAGTATTTGATGACCGGCCCCGTCTATCCGGTCGCGGTAGGGACGTCAGTTACCTGACGCCCCCCGCACAGATCCGTACGTGCGGATTTCCCGCATACGGCTCCTACCTCGGGTGTATGGCGGTGAAGCGGAGAGAGGGATACGGATGCAAGAC
>JBMOME010000341.1:0-32985 GCA_049323095.1 Thermodesulfobacteriota bacterium | reverse complement strand
TCTTTGTGTAAAGAAGTTTCCCCCAAAGCCCCCTTCAAGAAACTCTATATCCTCTGGCATTTCGTCTTCCTGTCCAGGAAGGCGAAATGCCAGAGGCACATAGAAGTTTTTGGAAAGGGGTTCGGGGAGCCCCGCGTCTCGCGGGGTTACAAAAAGGTTCTCCCCGTCTTACTTTCTTGAACGCGCATCGGTATAAATCACGGAACCATCAGCTCGGGGACACCACACCACATACCAAATCCAGACGCTTCAGGTGTGGTGTTCCCCAATTCACCCCAGTAACATACCATCTTCTTTGCTGGAACAGTTTGTAGGATGCGGTGACCCCCAGTTTCGAGGTGGAACCGCATCGGTCGGGGCCATGGTACGTGACTTGTTGAGGGTGCTATAAACACCCGTTGACTTTTCCTAGCCCTCCACCTTGAAAGCACCTCTGGACAAGCTGATTCCCCGATGATAGAAGTAGCCCGATTCAGAGACCCAAAACCAAAGGAGAAGTAATTGTTGTTCTCCAAAATATACGATATCGAGCGGTTTTGGTGTCCAACAGATGGGACTATCGGGCTGGATGAATGGGGTTTCCTTCAGGACCCGCACACATACGATGAGTGGATGGGGCAACCGGATTCAGTTCCATTCGAGTACATAGAAGATGTTCCCGTGCTGATAATGCTTGGAGAACCCGGCACGGGCAAGAGCGAGTGGTTTGAAAGCGCGCGCACCAAGCTGGGCGAAAGTATTCAGCTCAGGGGTCACCGGGCCCTGTGGATCAACCTTGGGTTGTATGAGAGAGCGACCGAGGTGGTTGACGCTGTGTTCCGCGATGCGGAATTCGTTCAGTGGACTCAGGGAGATTATCGGCTCCACTTATTTCTCGACAGCTTTGACGAATGCCATTTTCGAGTGGAGGTTTTGCCAAAACGGTTGGTCGCTGAACTGGAAAAACAACCGCTCGAACGCTTATGCCTCCGGATTCTGTGCAGAACCTCGGAGTGGCCCCTGAGCTTCGAAGGTGGCCTGAAGAGACTTTGGGGTGATCGCTTGGGCGTAGCCTTTGCTTCGGGTCAACGAGGTACACTCGATCAAGCGGCGATCCTAGAACCTGGAGATCAACCGGTTCAGATTTTTGAATTGGCGCTGCTGCGGCGAGATGATGTCGTACAGATCGTCCGAGGGGAGGGCATTGAGCCTGAGCCTTTCCTGGAGGAGATTCAGAAACGCGAACTTGTTCCTTTCGCTTTCAGGCCTCAGTCGCTTGCTTTCCTCGTCAAGTATTATAGAGCCTCTGGCCGATTCCCTTCCGATCAAGTCGAGTTATACCGCGAAGGCTGCCGCGAGCTGTGCAAGGAAACTGATCCTGATCGTACCGATGCTCGGCTGACGGGTAAATTCCAAACCGACGACCTTTTCGTGGTGGCGCAAAGGCTTGCGGCCTTAACCGTTTTCTGCAATAGACACTCAATCTCGCGATACGACAGCACTGCCGACGAACTCCGGAGTGGGGAAATTGCTCTTCGCGACGTTTGCCACGGTTTCGAGACAGTTGCCGGGCGACAGGTGGACGTTCGGGAGGACATCATTCGTGAGACTCTAAATACAGGCCTCTATTCTGGACGCCCCGAGGGTCGGATGGGATGGGCTCATCAAAGCTACGCCGAGATTCTAGCTGCTGAGTACCTTTGTGGGAATAACCTGCCCGTCGATCAGATTATGGCATTGATCCGGAATCCTCATGTGCCTGGTGGGAAGATACCACCCCAATTGTCTGAAACCGCGGCCTGGTTGGCCCTGATGAATCAAGACATCAGGGATAGGCTGATGGCGGTTGATCCAGAAATCCTGCTGACGAAAATGCGACATGCCGACGCCGTAGCCTTGCCGGAAGGCTTCAGAGAGCAGCTTGTGGGTACACTGCTGAAACTATTAGACGAAGGGGAGCTCCTTGATCACCGCATTTCTCGCAGCCTATCGCTCCGCAACCTTTGGCACCCAAAGCTAGCGGAGCAACTATTGCCGTATATCACGGATCGGACGAAGAGTTTCCCTGTGCGCCGAGTGGCAATTGGAATCGCTGAAGAAAACGAGGTGCGGCAACTCCAGGAGGCTATTTGCGGCGTAACACTCGACGCCGCAGATGATTATCTCGTCAGAATTCCGGCTGCGCACGCCCTGGTTCGCATTGCCGATGATGATGCTAAATTGAGGATGAAACCGCTAGCGCTAGAAGAGCGGGAAGACGACCCCGATGATGAGCTAAAAGGCTGCGCTCTCAAAGCACTCTGG
Organism: Thermodesulfobacteriota bacterium; assembly: GCA_049323095.1. Classification (GTDB taxonomy): domain Bacteria; phylum Desulfobacterota; class Desulfomonilia; order Desulfomonilales; family Desulfomonilaceae; genus VGSG01. The sequence goes on along the minus strand of JBMOME010000341.1, from coordinate 30,702 downwards.
CCGCACCTACTGCAAGCAGAAGAGCTCTTCGGCAATATCACCGCACCCAAGAATATTGATCTTTTCGGCACCTACAAGATTTTTTTGTGGCGAGATCTTGGCGAGGGTATGAACACATCGCACCTTCCATGTGCTCTCCGTTGGGCGCAACAGCAACCGAGGGACTATGGGCAGCCTTTCTCTTTCAAGGATTTGATCGATTCTATTATGGATCTTGCGTTCAACTACCTCGGAGACCCGATCATTTTGGAAGAGTTTGCCAAAGCCGCCCTTCATAGGTTGCAGGAATATGAAGAGATCATTCCTTGCGGTACCAAAGATCGCCATGAGGGCATACTGTTTTCAGATGACAACAGGCGGAGATGTCTTTTCGAAGCAATGATACGCGTGGCTGCTGAGTCCGGTGCGTCGTCTCGCTCCAACGCGGCGGATTTGTCGAGCGTACTCCTCCAAGACGACGTGTCTTGGCTCCTCGATCTGTTTCAACGGACGACATCACGGGCGCAGCAAGAGATCATTTCTTTTCTAATCGCACGCTTTTTCGATCCGTCAGACTCAGCGATATTCGAGCGTATCGATGCGCTGTCCAGGAAATATCCCATGCTGGCGGAAGTGTTGAGGCCACATGTTGAGCCCATCGTTCTTGGATCTAAGGAAGCCTCCGCCATCAGGGAGCGATTTGAAAGAGAGCAAGCAAGGTTGTCGGCGCGGGCACCGGAGCCAACGAGCCCAAAGTGGTCAGAAGGGGATGTTCTTCGTTGTTTGGCTGAAATCGAGCAGGGGCACCACTCGAAATTCGCACTCCTCTCCTGGCGGATCGTTGATTCTCAGCGTGGGTCAAGCCCTTTTGATTCGCTGCCCCTCGATCTCACAAAACTCAATTTCTGGAGGGCTTGCAGCGACGACACGAGAGAGAGATTAGGTCTGGCCGCCATGGCTTACATTATGAACTGCGATCCTGAAGCAAAAGAATGGATTGAAACCAAGAAGATCTACTGGACCGCGTGGGCGGGTTGCATCGCCCTGACACTTATACTTCGAGTAAACCTCAATTCTCTCAAAGGAATTTCTCCCACAATCTGGAACAAATGGGCTCCTGCGATCCTGGCGTGCTCTAGCGGCCGCCAAGATATTGACTCTCAGGCTCTCATTGCCGAGATGTACGCTTGTGCACCGGACACACTTATCTCCCATGTCGGCCGGCAGATCAGTTTCGAGAATAGTACGTCTGGGCAAGTATTCATCGTGGACGTTCTCAAGAAGTGTTGGGACCAGGCAATCTCCCAAGCAATTCTTCGCGAGCTAACTGAACGGACGTTGACGGTTGCCAGCGTAGATTCATTGCTGACCGCACTGACAAGCCATGATCCGGAAACGGCAGTAAGTTTCGCCAAATCCAGCCTGAAAATCCCCCTGCCAGCTCGTGGCCGAAAAAGAATCGCGGCCCTTGTATCAGCAAAAGTCTTGATGGTTGAGCTTCCGGAGGTAGGCTGGTCCATGATCTGGCCTGCCATCGCCAGCGCTCGCTTGTTCGGCCATCAACTAATGTCTCTCTTAACACATGGCGCACATTCTGAGCTAGATCACACATTTCTCCAGTTTCCCCCAGATACACTGGCGACGCTATACGTTTGGCTCGCCAGAGAATATCCAATGCCCGTAGAAGAGAAAAAGAGGAGGTTGTTAAGGTCACCAACTATGCGCGATATGGGCGAATGTGTCCTCCGGCATCTGCAAGATAGGGGCACGCTTGAATCAATTCGGGCGCTCCAAGATTTGTGTGTGAAGCTGCCGGAGCAAGCTGGGAGGCTCCGATGGGTACTCGAATCTGCGAAGGATCGGACTTTGGCGATGAGTTGGACTCCTTGGCAACCCGAGGACATTCTTGGCGTGGTACAGGATCATCAAAAACGCCTCGTGAGGAGCGGCGACCAGTTGCTGCAAGTCGTAATCGAATCGCTGGCGCGATTTCGACAGACTCTTCACGGGGAACTGCCTGCCATCAGAGAGCTGTGGGATCATCAGGTAAGACGGCTATCAGGCAGGAATCGCGAGACGGATTCGTGGATTCCAGTCGCAGAGCGCTCCCTCGCCGACAGAATCGCTCGCCATTTGCGGGACGATCTCAAAACAAGGGGTATCGTCATCGGTAGGGAAGTTCAGATTCGTCCAGGTCAGCTAACTGATATCCACGTTGACGCTATCACGAAGACTACATGTCCCGATAGGATCGATCTGATAAAAGTAATTATCGAAGTGAAAGGTTGCTGGAACGACGGCGTGGAAAGGGACATGGAAGGGCAGCTGTTGAACCGTTACATGGCTGAGAACAAGTGCAGTCATGGATTGTACTTAGTTGGGTGGTTCTACTGTGACTCTTGGGACCAAGAAGATTACCGATCAAGGAAGCCGCGTAAGGAATTTGCCGACATGCCCATCGAGCGAGCAGAGGAAACGTTCAACGGACAGGCTAGCAACTTGTCTTGCAAGAGTGGGAAACATGTTCGTGCATTTGTCTTGGACGCCCGCCTTCGCTGATCCACATGCGAGTGGTAATCCATTTCAGAGCTCTTTCTACGGGTTTAATTCCCTCGCGGAAGAAATGCTGTTTTCTTGCTGACGGCAACCTTGATTATTCACCGCTGCGTGAGTGCCTGCGCTTCACGTTTGCCAGCACGTTCTACTGCCGGTGCTGTTACTTTCTCACCGCAGAGGTCATCCGTCCGGACAAGGGAAACGCGGCAGAGGCGGCAAAGGCGCATCCACATTAAAGTTTGATTTGACTTGTGAGGAGTATTATCACGGGAAGAAGTAAGGCTCTTCTTTTATGGATTTGAGGCACTCATCCATAGTGAGGCTGGAACAAATTTCCCACCACTGGCCGGTGTGTCGCATATAGGCGAGGCTGAAGCTATTCCCGCCGAGGTAGCCGAGCCGGGCAAAACGGACCTCGAACGTGGGAGAGATAGCGTCCGGATGCGGGCACGCATACGTTGCGCAGAAGTAGAAATAGCTTTGGTACCATCTGGTGAAGAGATCCACGATGTAGTTGTCCTGCGAGGTCTTGCGGGGCGGCTTCACATGCGCGGGCCGGAGATGCTCGTCTATGAGCTTCTGGGCTTTCAAAGTCAACTCAGCTTTCACTGAGTCCGGAACTGGGGGCTTCTTGGGTTTCGGCGGGCTGTAGACCCAGGTCTTGCGGCGCTTAGGCATGGCTCATTCCCCTGCTGCTTCAAGTGAGGTCGCAACCTATCACAGGAAGAAAGAACCTGCCAAATCATTTGGAGTCGGCATGTAGGTTCAATTCGTCCGTTAATTCATCTCGTACCCCGCAACATTGGGCCTAAAGGTGAGATGGTCATTTGGGCGGGATGGGGCTCTCCTGAACGAAGGTCCGTCGGCTTAGCGCGTCCGGAGTGAAGGAGATTCCAAGCCTGCAGGCTCTCGAAAGGCACTTTTGGGGAAGCACATTATTACTAATCCACCGGGAACTCGATTTCCACGATCAAATCGTCAAAGGTGGGCTCTCCCCGTCCATCGCTACAACGCAGAGTCATCTTGTTTCCGGTTTCTTCAACAAGCATTCCGAAGTGCCTCAACCCGGAGTCAATGCCGTCATCTTCGTTTATCCATGAATTATAGAATGTAATTTTGCTTCCCCGAGATGACGGTCGATAATGTGCCTCAACAACATCAGGGCACGTGTCCAAACGCAGAATCATCTTGGGAGATGTGGTATCTTCTATGACCAGATCCCCTGGATCAATGTCAATTGATAAACCCTGCACCGGTTTCTCAACAGCCTTGAGGAATCGTACAATGAACCGACCCGGCTTTCGCACCTCCTTAAACACTGCACGATGGACGGTTTGCCCCGCATATTGAACGGTGGGGCGTCTTGTCTTCCTCCACAGCTCTTCTAGTGTCTTTCTCATCTTTTCTTAAGCCTCCTGTAGGGATCTAGTTCTGCGTGTTCTTCTGGCCGGACCGCAATGAATTCTTTTCCGCCATCACGTCGAGGAACTGGACTGTGATGAAGTTCCCTACTCTCTAGTTCACCCGTTTTTCGATTCATTTCCTGAGGCGCGAGTCCTCGCTTCATTCGGTCGACATTCTCAGCGCCCCATTTCTCGGTTGCTCCTTCTTTTTCCGACTCGTTCTTCCAGTATCGTCTCTGTTGGGTGGGCCAGGCCGGGTCAGTGCCCTTTGATGTAGGCGCAAGGGGGTCGTCTCCGCGTTTCCAGCCGGACGGAGCATCCTTAACCCCTTCTGCTTTATTGACGTCAGTTCCACGTTGCGCGTCTGCGTCAATTTTACCACGTTCGGGAGTTCCTTTTGGACGTAATTTCGGGCCTCGGGTCACTATGCCGGAAGCAAGTACCCTGCCCCCGCCCGTCAAAAGTCGCATCGCATCAGCAATTAGGCCGCGGACGCTTATAGCCGTGGCGGTAGTCCTGGCTATGCTTTCGTTTAATTTCTGGAGTCTCCATCTCGACTCCGCCCATTGTCGGCTCCATCCCGCCTTCATCATCATGTTTATGAAGGCTTTCTTTGCTGGATCTTCCGATGGGTCGCTCTGGGTACCGGGAGACGTATCTCCGTATTTGTCGGGCCGGTGTGCTCCAGCAGGTTGCGGGGGCCACCCACCTCTGCCAGGCTTACCGTGGCCTTTTCCCGTTCGTCCTCCACCCCCGCCGCTATATTCCGGGTGTGTGGCAAACCACCATCGTCGTTGCTTGTCGGTCTCGAACAAGTCTTGCTCCTTTCACGAACCAATGGGTCGGGTAATCGAAGTGCATCTATGGCGGGCGAATACCTGGCAGCATGGACCATCCCAGATCCACAGTTATCGAGAGATACGCCTTGGAATCAGCGGCTTGGGGCTGTTAAGAATGAGCGGTAGAGATATCTACGGAGCTTAGAGGAGGCTAATTATACCAATGAAATTCCGTGAGTCAATCGTTCGATGAAAAACCGCAATTCAAACATTTGTTGTGCTGTTTTGTGACGTTTCGGTTCGATGCATTCGCGAAATGTGAGTACGCGCTGCGAAAGCGGAACTCAATGTTTGCAACAGATCAACAGCGCCGCTGGTGGTTTGCCACTCATCCGGAATACAGCCAAAGCCACAAAGGAGAAGGAGCCGGTAAGGACAACGAAGAAGGAGAAGATCCCGACAAGGTCTCTCCAAAAGACGTCGACGATTACGTGGACAACGCGTTGAGGTATGAAACCGACGATTCGGTTATAGCCCTGCTGAATTCCGTTAAGCGAAATTTCGGCACCCAGGCCCATTCCAACGAGGATGAGGAATTCGGCGACAACCGTGGTAATGACTGGTGGTCCCAGCAGCCGGAGGAGCCTGAGGCAACGATTGGACTGCCCAGACCGCCCGACCTTAGTGATCGTGCTCGTGATGTTTTGGATATTGTGTGTCCCGGCCTGACCAAGGCGTATGATAGGTGGCGAACCGGCTATTACGAGGCAAATCCATGGGCCCCAGGTCCTCTTTACGATGCACTTGGGGATTTGTTGGGCTTGGCGGCCTTGGGCCTTGCAAAAGTTCAAGCAGCGCTCGCGAAAGCAGGAAACCTGGCCGAGATTGCTGCTTTACAAAATGCTCGCCAAGAGTTACTTAAACTTTGGGATCTCGCGAATTTCCTTCGAGGATGGGCCATTGAAGACCTCCTTGGGCGGAATCTTCCCCGTACCTTCAAGGGCATTGATAGGTGGAAGGATGGGGTCGCCACAAGTATCAAGAGCATGGATCTCCGCCTGAAGTCGTATCAAGATCCTGCCAAGATTCTCTCGCCAGGCCGGAAGTATGTTGATCAGATCGCCAACTTTGCCGGGGCGAGCATGGGAGACATTGACATTAGGGCTGAACAGATAACCGAAAGGGTCTTGCGCGTCGGTGTGCCCCCTGGAGCTACAAAGGCTCAGAAATCAGCTCTGAAGAGTCTGATAGAATACGGTAAACAAAACGGCGTCAAAGTGGAGGTTATCAGAGTGCCATGAAATCTGTACGAGCATACAAGAGAGAGAAGAAGATGTATCTCAACCCGATGTCGAAAACGACAATGGGTCTTTGGATCGGTACGTCTCCACGAATTGTGTTCGATGAGACGGAACCTCCTTCCATAAAGGGGAAATATGTAAGAGAAGTACTGAAACATTCCCAGGAGGGCGTACCTCATCCTACGGACTGGGACAGCTTCCTCAATACTTTTCTGAAGGAGGTAGGCGTAAAATCATGGAGCAAATTCGCCAAGACTGCCCTGTCATGCACCATTGACCTTAAAGGAGATAGGTTGGAATTTCTTCCGTGGAGAAATTCAGGCCCCAAGGACAATTACGCCTTTGTACCAAGCGAGGATCGAAAGGTGACCATTTCCATCGATGCGTCCGATGAAGAGTTGGGCCTTCTTCTGGAAAGGGCGTTCGAGGCTTGTGAATAGATAGAGGAAAGAATCTCATCAATGCTTGCTCGAGGCAAAGGAGCAGTAGTGAAGCTCCAAAGGGCGAGAGTCGCATGTACCAAGAACAGTGACCCTCTCGTGGCCCTTGAATCAATTCAGTCGGTTGCGATACCCCGCTACGGATTCTTTGCCTGATAGGAACTAGCGATCGAATAATTAGCATTATCAATGGCCGGCAGGGACGCCGGCCCTACCAGAACATAGTAGCGGTTTCATGGAACGCGGGATGCCCTCCATGCTTACTCGTATACAAGCGAATTGGCCTCACTCCAGCTCAACCGTATCCCCTGTGCCACAGAATTTCACGCGATCTCCAAAGGTTTTCCACAGCCGGGCTGAAGCACGCATACCCGTGCAGTGCAACGGAACGATGAGATGAGGATTCCATTCCTTGAGACCAGTCACAACTTGATCCAAAGTGTCATCGTTGTACGACCCCAAATGAAGCCCGCCGATGATCGTGAGCACCTGCTGTTCACCGCTGATTTCAGCAGCATGTTTCAACGTATTGAGTAGGCCCGAGTGGCAGCACCCGCAAATCAAATGGAAACCCGTTCCCGGCCTTCGAATGATGATAGCCCTGTCATCCACCACTTCGTCCGCGACATACTCCCCGTGTTGTTGCCACAAAAGTCCGTGTTGCGATTCTTTTTCGAAATCGAAAACCCTCGGGACTTGCCCGGACAGAATGATGTTGGGTGTAAGGAAAAGAGGTTCTTTGGACTCTATGAACTCCACGGCCTCAAGTTTGTTCCTTGAAAAAGGGATGCCGATATCCCGAAAAAAAGGCTGTGTATTTGCTCTTGGAACAAAGGAGGTTGGATGACCGATCACTCTGACACCCTTGGGCAGACGAGGAATCAAGCCCGGCAGCCCACCTGAATGGTCATAGTGGCTGTGGCTCAACACGATGGTGTGAAGATTGGCCCAATCAACTCCTATTTCCTGCGCATTCCTGAGAAGGACATCCGAACTTTGCCCAGTGTCAAAAAGTATCAATTCACCGTTCCCCATCTCCGGACTTTCGATAATCATAGAAAGCCCGTGTTCGGCGAGATAGGGACTTTCGCCGACAACATTGTTAACCAGGATGCGCAATCGCCACCCGGAGTTTGTCATAAATCATCTCCCTAATATTTGATTCAAAGCAGTTGCCAAAAAGAATGTCCTATTGAATGGCTGCCGGCCAGAGGGATTCCCTCTCTTCGGACAACGCGGGGCCGTTAAACCTTCGTTCGGGAGTCCCTCTGGCCGTTGTGGTGACACTGCCAGAAATTTTGGCATCTACCATGGCCGCCGCGGGGTCAAGCGATCCCGCGACGGCATGAGCATGTTGCCAAGCTACTGGGAAATCAGCACTCCAATCAGAATAATGTAGAAGAGGCCCGCGACAATTGTGCCGACGGTGAATATCCAGTGCGGTTTGACCAGTGACCGGGTCGACTCGCTGTAGAGGCTCGGCAGTTTCTTCGCGGTGAGATACGCCACCGCAAAGGCCACAACAGGGAGGAGGAACGTGCCTTCCACCCAAGCTGCAGCCTGCAGGAAATTAACCGGTACTGCGCAAAAGAAATAAACCAAGAAGAAATTCGCACATGTGCCGTAAAGGAACCACATTCTGTAACGCCACAATTGAGAAATGCTCTTGTAGCCTTGCCAGTTGGGAAGACAAATCAAAATGAGCTTATTGATGGAACGGGCGTAACCGTCGTAGATGGTAGCCATAGTGCTGTAAATCACGCCGAACGCGCCCAGAAGGTAAAGCCATTTGGCCCAGGGTCCCAGCGTCGCGGTGAAGGTTTGGGACAGAGTGTTGATGAATTTCATGCCACCCGGAGCCTCTTGCAAGGGGTTGAGAACCACAATGGCAATCAGAAGATAAAAGAATGTTGCCACAATAGTCAGTACGTTGGCGCCCCATAGGCAGTCGTGAAACATGACACGAAGCCAGCCTCTGATTTTTTCGACCGCAGAAGAATCCAGAGTTTTGAGCTCGTCATAGTTTATTGACGTCTTTTCAAGTCCGTCAAAGTATTTGCCAAGGCCGATTCCTTTTGAAAGCGCCCAGTCGGAATACCACAAACTGTTTACTGCGCCGCATCCTGCAAAGGCCATTGCGGGCAGGATTTCGACCATGGGAATGGAAGAAATCTTGTATTTCTGCACAGCCCATTCCGGCGTTACTGAAGGAATGCGAAACATAAAACCTTCAACGAGTTCTCGTAAAGGCGGGAAGAATGCTATGCCTATCAGCACCACACTGACCGTAAGAACTCCGACCGTGACCATGAGAACTTTTTCGAGGATGCTGTACCGGTTGGTCCATGAGAGCACCACAAAGGAGACCATCATCACAATCGACCAAACAAAGGGTGTAGAGATTTGGACAAGACTGTGGAAAATGACGCCCACCATAGCGACGAGCCCGCCGATATGTACAGCCCCCAAATAAAGACAAACAATCAGCAGGATCCAGTTTAACCATTTGCTCGGCCCGGGAATTAGGGCAAGACCGTCCATTATGCTTGTGCCTGTGGCAACGGACCAACGGCCAATCTCATTCACCATGAAGTACTTCAGCGCAATGGCAAGAAGCGGCATCCAAAGAAACATCATGCCGTAAACGCTTCCCACACGAGGGATGAGAACCAGCTCACCACCGCCAATGGCAAGCCCTGCCCAGACGATGCCCGGTCCGATCAGTCCGAGAATGGCCAATCCTCGAGGCGCCTGACCGAGTTCAACCTCTTTCGCAACCATAGTTACCCCCTTTCTCCCTTTCATATCCCCTTTTATGGTTCAGAAGTTTCCGCGTTCCGTTGATAGAAGCGCGGAACCCATTACATGGCCCGCTTTGTCAGCCCCACCTTCTTGAGCTCATGAACTGCGTTGCCAAGGTGCTTCCTCATCAAGGTCTGTGCTTTGTCGCTGTCTCTTCTTTCGATGGCTTCGACGATAGCCGCATGTTCAAGCACGGTCTTATCGCTTCTCCCCTCCACTCGCAGACTCGCTTTCCATCCTTCCAGGAGCGACCCCGTAAAGGTGTCCATCAAGGTGGCCAAAGTTCTGTTGCCTGTTGCCACCGCGATCAGTTGGTGAAGTTGCGCATCGGCTCGAATCATAGCCACAAGATCTTCTTGTTTATTGGCTTGCTTAAATTTCTCGAGTGTCTTCTTCATAGCCCTGATCTGATCCTTTGACGCTCGCTGAGCGCAGAAGCCTGCCGCGTGAGGTTCGATCAGCATCCGGACTTCGAAATGCTCAAGGAGAGCTTCCTGATGAACAGAGAGCCACTGTTCGAAAGGCCCGAATATGGAATGATCCGGGTGAGCCACGAAGATGCCTTTTCCCGGTTTGACTTCGATCAGCCCCATCATTTCGAGAACCCGTAGCGCCTCCCGGACTGCAACCCGGCTGATACCCAATTGTTCCATGAGGCTACGTTCTGAGGGCAGAGAGTCTCCGGGCTTCATTTGCTCGGCCGACAACATTTGACTGATCTGTTCTACGGCCAGGTCGGAGACCCTTTGCTTTTTGATGGTTTTAAGCATATTTTTGAGACCTCTTGAGGTATACTGGTCAGACCAGTATACCTATACTCTAAACCGCGCCAAAACGACTTGTCAAGAAATTATTGTCGCCACAGGAAGGCCTTTTCTTTTGCAAACCATCCAGGCCGATTCTCGGCTGCGCATTGCTCTGCTGGCGCGGAGGCAGAAATAAGCAAGCCACTAATCCATAACGGTGGGCCAGATCTGACTTGCCCCCCGAATCACGCTCCTGTCTTGCCTGTTGCGTGTTGTTTGGAAGGAAAAAAGGAAAAGAGGCCGGATCAATCGTCCAGAAACTCGATTTCCACGATCAAATCGTCAAACGTGGGCTCTCCCCGTCCATCGCTACAACGCAGAACCATCTTGTTTCCGGTTTCTTCGACAAGCATTCCGAAATGCCTCCGCCAACGGTCAATGGCGTCATTTTCGTCTATCCATGAATTGTAGAATGTTATCTTGCTCCCCCGAGGGGAAGGTCGATAATGTACCTCAACAAGGTCAGGGGACGTGTCCAAACGCAGAATCATTTTGGGAGAGGTCGTGTCTTCTATGACAAGATCTCCAGGCCTAATGTTAATCCGTAGCGCCTGGACCGGGTTCGGAACGGCTTGGAGAAATCTTACAATGAATTTCCCTGGTTTTCGCACTTCCTTGAACACAACGCCATGGACGGTTTGCCCCTTATACTGGACGGTGGCTTCCGCGGTCTCGTTCCACAGTTCGGCCAGAGTCTTCTTCATTTCTTCTTGAGCCTCCTGTAGGGATCTAGTTTTGCGTGTTCCTCCGGCCAGACACATGGACACCAACGTCCGATCGATGGGCCAAGAGCAGATGTGAGCTGTGGCGACACGGATTCCCATGGGCCGCTGAGCACAGATACGCATACTGCATTACCGCTACGGGAGGTCTCGCCATAGGGCTTCCTGTTCATCCAGGAGCGTTTCCAGAGCCTGCTCCACGGGCTCCAAGCAGTCAAGCTCATCGGTTTCAGCATCAAAAACGTAGAGTCGCCCTGCCTTAATTCCATAGAAATAGACGTTAGATTCGTCCATGAAGTAGTCGATAGCCGGATCCTTTACAAGCGCATGCTGCACCTCGGGCTGAATACGGAAGTCATCTATGTTCCACAGAGCCCACACCTTCGTGGGTGCAAGGAGGGCAGCCCTGAGGGAATCTCCCACCAGGAAGCCTCCAAACGCGTCGCCGTATATTTCTTTAAGCGAGGCAAAACGCGCGCCCAATACCCCGCGCCACTCCATACCAACGTACAACACTGCTTCGTTTTCAGGTCGATCAGTATTCCAGGACCTTGCAACCATCCGGTCCCTGATGCATGGAGTAGGTTGCCCATATCGCCGCGTCAATATCTTTTCCAAAAGTCCGGTTTTCATTTCCTGGGATTCCTCCAGTCTCTCCCGTGAGCGTCAAAATGACCTTTTGTGCCACCACGCACCGGCTTAACGTAGCGTGGATCTGCGGCAAGATCGGGTCGATTGGCTACAGTAGGGTCATGATGCCATCGTGCATCTATAGGGAATCTTCCGCCCTTCCGAATTCCCTGGAGTTCCTTTTCCGACCACACACCACTGCCCTTGCCACCGGCTTTGATATTCTCTTGCTCTTGCTTCTGCTTCGCATTGATTCCTCGTCGTCTGGCCGCCTCGATTCTAGCACGTTCCCGCCATACACTACGAATAGCTTGAGGTCGTCCTAAGTGAACAACATCCTTTCTTGCCGCCGCGCACATAAGACCATTTAAGCCTGACCGAACGCGAGTCCCGAGGTTTTTCATCGAATGGTTGTCTTAGGGTCCGATTTCGCTATAATTGCGCCACTCATTGAAAGAGTATTCGTACAATCGGGCGACTAACCTGATCAGCCTTCTCAAACACCTCTCGTAACTTCCTCCAACTACCGAACTTCGAGGCCTCACGCCTGGAGGACTTCTCAAAGTGCGTCTGAAACATCTCATGCGTTTCATAGCGCAAATGTCACTTTTTACCACATGAGGGGAACTCAATGTTTGCAACCGATCAACAACGCCGCTGGTGGTTTGCCACACATCCTGAGTACAGCCAGAGCCACAAAGGAGAAGGAGCCGACAAGAACAAGGAGGAAGGAGAGGAGCCCGACAAGGTCTCCCCAAAAGACGTTGACGATTACGTAGACAACGCTCTGAAATACGTCGATGGGCCCGTCGCGGACCTGCTGAAATCTCTGAAACGGCATTTCGGTCCAGAAGCCGAAGTCCCGGAGACGTCGTCTTCTCAGGACAATGGTGGGGAAGATGCGGCCAAGGGAGCGGTGGTAAAACAGCTGATGGATGAGGGATGGAAAAGAGAAGAGGCAGAAAAAAAGTGGGAAGCGCATAAACTGAACAAGAGAATAGGCGAGAAGGGAGGTGGGGCGGTAAAAGATTATTTGACGGCGCGTGCGCGGTGGATCTTGACTAGCGCATCCCGTGCCGCTCTTGCTTTGGCTCAGCGGGGAGCGGCTGCCATTTCCAATCCGTCCCGAAAGCTAGCCAGAAACATGACAAAAGCCGGGAACCCAAGGCCATCTGCGAACCACGACGCACATCATATCGGCGCAACGAAAGACGATTGATACGAGGGAGCTCAAGAGGCAAGAAATATACTGGAAAAGTTTAAGATAGATCTGTACGATCCTGCTAATGGGGTCTGGCTGCCCAGGCTTCGTGGAGTTGGTGAGGGAGCCTACCATCCGGGACTTCACTCACCGGAGTATTATTTGAAAGTCGAGGGATTGTTGCGTAAAGCCACTACGAGAGAGGAGGCAATCGGAATTCTAAAAAAAATCGGCCGCAAATTATCCAGCGGAACATTTTTTGAGTAAGGAGCACTCGATGAGAATTTACATTGTTCAGCCGGACGTCAACAAGTATCGAGGACTGTACTACACCGATTCAAAAGATGTGGTGGAGTTCAATCGGCGTTTCAATGGTACCCCAATGAAGAATACCTGGAATCTCCAAGACAAGTTTGAATTCGTTTCATTACGGTTGCCTAAAGGCGATGTCGTCGGTTTGAGTAGCCATATTCCCGTGTTTGGCGCCCGGGCCGTCGAGCTCTTGGGTGATTTATTGGAGGGCAATGGGGAACTCTTGCCTATAACCGTTGGCGGAGTTGATTACTTTGTGTTCAATGTGACGCGGGTGATTGATGCGCTGGATGAGGCAAACAGCGAGGTGGACCGGTTCGAAAGCGGAGAGATCTTCGATGTAGACCGTTACTCGTTTTTCCCGGAGCCCCTTGAAGATGCAACGGTATTTAAGATCCCGCACGCTGTCTTGCAAGATGTTTTCGTGACCAACCCATTTGTGGAGAGGGTTCAGGAAGCAAAGTTGAAAGGTTTCAAGTTCCGTATGGTATGGAGCAGCGCCGGCTGATGAAAAGACAGGAAGCGGTAACCGACGCGGCGCACCGCTCCGTGAATGTCTGCTCTTTCCTTCTACCAACACTTCTTCCAGGCGGTCTCGGTCGCTCTTCACGACCGTGGTGATCGATCAGGACAAGGGAAACGCGGCAGAGGCGGCAAAGTTCATCCGTATGGGAGTCTGGTAGCGGGCCTTTTGTGAGAATGCGCTTTCAACAAGGTGAGATGGTCTTTTGGGCGGGATGGGGATCTAGTGGACGAAGGTTCGAGCGCCTTGGGTTGTGCAAAGGGAAGGAGATTCCCAGCCTGCAGCCTATCGAAAGGCGTTCTTGGGTAGCGACATTCGTGCTAATTCTCGAGGAACTCGATTCCCACGATCAAATCCTCAAAGGTGGGCTCTCCTCTTCCATCGCTGCAACGAAGAATCATCTTGTTTCCGACCTCTTCGACAAGCATTCCGAAGTGCCTCTGTCAACGGTCAATGGCGGGCAGCTGGGCACTGACATCCAAACTGCATTACCGCTACGGGAGGTCTCGCCATAAGGCTTCCTGTTCATCCAGGAGCGTTTCCAGCGCCTGCTCCACGGGCCCCAAGCAGTCAAGCTCATCGGTTTCTATATCGAAGACGTAGAGCTGTCCTCCTTTGATTCCAAAATAAAGAACGCCATTCTCGTCCATGAAGTAACCGATATCCGGGTCCCTCTCAAGCGCATACTGCACGTATGGTTGTATACGAAGTTCCTCGATATTCCAGAGGCCCCACACTTCCGTCAGGAGCAGAACAGCCACCTTCAAAGTATTCTTGACCAGGAAGCCTCCGAAAATGTCACCATAGAGTTCTTTGAGAGACGCGTAGCGGGAGGCCCATGGTTCGGTCCACTTCATGCCAACATAAAGGGCACGGGAGTCATCCGGGGTATGCAAATTCCAGCATCGTGCCTGGAGTCCTTCATCAGCACATATTGTGGGTTCACCATACCGCCTTGTCATAATTCTTTCTAAGAGTCCGGTCTTCATTTCGCGCGATGCCTCCTATTCTTTCATGTGAATATCGGAAATCACCTTATGTTTTCCTGGGGTCTATTTTCGTGGATTCTGATAATTTCCTTGGTGACCATCACGTAAATGACCCTTCCTTCCTCCGCGGAGAGGATGGACAAATCGAGGGTCCGCTGCGAGATCGGGTCGGTTGGCAACCGTGGGGTCATGATGCCATACGGTGTCTGGCGGAAATCTCCCATTCTTGCGAATTCCCTGGAGTTCCTTTTCCGACCACACACCACTGCCCTTGCCACCGGCTTTGATATTCTCTCGCTCTTGCTTCTGCTTCGCATTGATTCCTCGTCGTCTGGCTGCCTCGATTCTAGCACGTTCCCGCCATACACTACGAATAGCTTGAGGTCGTCCTAAGTGAACAACATCCTTTCTTGCCGCCGCGCACATAAGACCATTTAAGCCTGACCGAACGCGAGTCCCGAGGTTTTTCATCGAATGGTTGTCTTAGGGTCCGATTTCGCTATAATTGCGCCACTCATTGAAAGAGTATTCGTACAATCGGGCGACTAGTCTAATCACCCTTCCCAGACACCTTTCGTGACCTCTCCTGCCAATCAACCTCGGGGCCCCACGCCTGGAGGACGTCTCAAGGTGCGCCTAAACCCGCCAATGCGTAACGCCAAAAGCTCCAAATATTTGACCAAGGAAGGAACCCATGACCGAAGTTGCTTTTGATTTCATGAAAGTCTGGACGCAAGCCGACCAAGAGTCCGAAAGGAGAATGAAGTCCGTGTTGCTGGACGGCCTGGATGCGGTAGTTCAAGCGGAGAGCGACGTGCTTTCCAGAATCAAAGTGGATCGGCCCGCAGCAAGCCCAGTGATACGGTGGATGGAAGAATGGGGGTACCCTTCAGCCATGACCGCTCAACTGACCGGGAACACGATGGCTTTTACCGGTCATCTGTTCGGAAAGAGCGTCACCCCCGGCACCGTGGGCAAGGTGATCCGAGAAGGAACCATATTGGAGCGTCCGAGCGGCGGATGTCAGGTAAAGATCGCGTCTTTGGACGGGCTCGTGGCTTCGGTCACCGCATACGGAAATACGTCCGTGACTGATGACACGGAACCTTCGCGGTGGGACATCATTTCCGAAGTCTGGTCCGATTATCGTGATGCTTCGGACCCACGATCGCTCGATCGAGTATTCCGAGAGGTAGGCACCCAGGTATTCGCGGAGACATTTGAGATCCCTAAGACCAGGAAGAATACTCAATACCAGTTCGTCGCGTGCGAGGCGGAACACCAGATCGTAGGGCTGCTGGGCAAGCTCAGACGTCAACTCGCGTATGCAGTGCTCAGGTCACGGCCTCTTCATAATGGATCTCAGTTTGTTTATGGTGACAGAACCGATGAACCGACAATGTGCGGGCTCTGCACCTGGCCGATTGTCACTCAAAGTGAATTATCCAATCCGAGTGTGTACGTAAACAAAAACGGGCAAATACTCACCAAGGCCGATCTCGACAGCCTTGTGCGCCAGCTCTGGCTTGACGAGCACGCAGACTACAACAGCGGCGATTGGTGTATCGTATGCCATCCGAGCACGCATCAATTCATCCATGATTTTGACATCTCGCACCGTCGCATGGAGGAGATGGAAACCGGCGTGGGATTCCGCGTGGAAGAGTTTCACTCCAAGATCGGCAAGACATTTCCGATCTTGTCAGAGCGATACATGCGTCCCGGTGCGCTGATCGTGGTCAATTTCGACGCGTTCGCGTACGGCTACTTTGCAGGTGATGCATTGGAGCGCAAAGAGATTCCCACCCAAGGGCGGTATCAGCGCTGGCTTATTTCCTTTCAGACGTACGGTGTGGTCGCCCGGAATCCCAGGGCAAATATCGGCATGATCTACGGTCTGCCGAGCCAATAGTGCCCGACATACCCAAGAGCTTCTCGCCAATCTCGTCCAAACCCTATTGAAAGCTCAACGCTGATTTGGGTGAGCGACACTTCACATTGATTTCATCGCGCAAATGTCACTACAAGCCATAAGAGGGGAACTCAATGTTTGCAACCGATCAACAGCGGCGCTGGTGGTTCGCCACTCATCCCGAATACAGCCACGGCTCCAAAGGAGAAGGAACCGATAAGAACAACGAGGAAGGTGGAGAACCCGACAAGGTATCCTCAAGAGATGTCGACGATTACGTGGACAATGCACTGAAATACGCGGACGGACCTGTCGCGGATTTATTGAAATCCGTGAAGCGCTGGTTCGGCTCTGAGGGAGAGTCGCAGGCGACGGGACAAGACTCAAGTGTGTCGGCAGATAAGGTGGAAGAAAGCTGGCCGAGCCTCACGGGGTATTCCGCCGATGTCGGTTTGGTCGTGCCAAGGCCGCCCACCCTCGACGAGCTTGCCCAGTTGCCAGAAGAGCTGGTGAGGAAGCTTTTTCGATGGTTTGATGCATTCTATCGGAACAATCTGTTCATTATAGATCCGAACGCGCTGGAACGCCACCATCAGCTGCCCAAGGAATTTGTCGATTATTTTGTGGACTGTGGTTTAAATATCGAGGATTTTGTAGTAATAATAACGGCTGCCAGACACCGACTTAAGTTGGGTAAGGGTTTGCACACTGGAGAGGGACGGGGTGGAGACTGGAATACGGAATGGAGGCAGTTTATCGAGGAAAACCCACTCACGTATACTCCCAAAGATAAAAAGCGAGTTGAGAAAAAACTCAAAGAGATGAAGAAGAAGTACGGACTACGATGAAGAAGGTCTTCTACCATTTGCAATACCCGAGCAAGAAGCCCGATCGGGTATATGGGCGGCCCGAGTGGGTGAGACGATTCGGCACTGCCGAATGGAGTAATAAGGTAGGTGGGCTCTCGTTCGGGCGAATTCGTCTACCTGTTGGGACGCCACGGGTGGACCTGACTGTTGTACTCCCTTCCCCGAAAATGGGAGATTTTGTCTGGACGTGGTACAGCGACTGTATTGTTACGGAGCGCGTGCTGTCTCTCTTCAGGCAGGCACGTTTTACGGGTTTTAGGGCTCGCCCCGTTGCGGTTGACAAAATCAAGCGTGTGAGCAGGAAGCGCAGAGAAGAACTGACTATACCAGCCTTATGGGAGCTGTTGATCCAAGGCAAAGGAGGAGATGCAGCGCCGGAATCCGGAATCTATCCCCTTTACGAAATCGAAAATTCCGGAATATTTTCTTATTCGTCTTTTCGCAACGGGATCGTCGTAGACGAAGCCAACTGGGATGGCTCTGATTTCTTTACGATCAATGGATATCCCAAATATATTTTGGTCACAGAGCGAGTCAAAGACCTAATAATTGGCCATCAACTGACCAACTGCGCTCTCATACCGTCTCACAAGCTGGAGTGGGGATCAGGCATTCGACCTGAAGAATCGCTGGAAGAAACGCGTGCCCTCGCTAGCCGAGACCTGGAGTCTCTTCTTGCGGATCTTGAAGCCTCCGAAGAGCCAATGGACACGATTCATGCTCTGGGACACAAAGGGGATCCTCGGGCGGTGAATCCGCTTATCAGAAAATTCGATGATCCGGATCCTTTCATTTGGAATCCCGCGGCGGGGGCTGTGGCGGAGATTGCCCGGAACAAAGAGACAGCTGAGCAGATACGCGACGAGATTTTCGTGAAACTTAAGGGCTTGCTCGATGAAGAAAATCCTCTGGTGCGTAAGAGTGCAGCCACGGCTTTTGGTTTTATTGGCGGGGACCGAGCTGCGGAAGAGCTCGTGAAACTATTTGAGGACGCGGACGAATCTGTGCGGAGTACAAGCGTGTTTATGATGGGTCACCTTCGTTACAAACCGGCACTGGAGGGCGTAAGGCGCCTCACTCGGGATCGTAGCAAGAGGGTACGCGAAATGGCTCGAAGAGTGGTACTAGAGTTGAGCAGTGAAGTCTCTTGACAGGCATATGGCAGGCGTTAGAGCCAAGCATAACTGGCGACCGGCTCAGGCTGAGAAGGAGATGTTATAGAATTCGTGAAACAGACGGCTTAGGGACTCCCAAGCTGTTTTCTCACGCTGCAAACGCCCATTATCACGCATCCTCCTGCAATGTTGCCGTCGACGGTTCGACAGATATTCGTCCCGGGGCCAAACCGGACCGTCCCCTTGTCCCCTCTTATTGTTTTTCTCTTTTCCGATAAGGCTCTACTCCAAGTGTCTTGCAGAGCTTTTCAACCGGTGTGTAATCAAGCGCTTCCACAAAGCGCTCCACACGAGGAGCCTTTAGTGCTGGATGGCCCGCAGGAATAGACAATAATGTGCTTTTCATCTTGGCCGCGAGGTCGGTCGGAGTGCCTTTGAGGCTCGCGACGGCTGCTTCGGGATACAAAGCGGTGCTGCACAGTTGCGTGAAGCCCTCATGTCTCGTTTCGTTGATGATGACAAATTCCTTCAAATCAATCTTTCCTTCCCGTTGCATTCGTTCGACTATCCCAGTTCGTATAGCTCCCACATCAACTTTTTTGTCTTTGACGGCCTGGACCACCGCCATTTGGTCCGGAGCCTCCAAGAGCTGCTTGCAGTCTTTCTCCGGCATTATTCCACCCTTGACCAGCTCCGCTTTTTGGAACAGCCAACCACCTAAGGAACTGAATTTGTAACACATCAGCACTTTGTCGCGTACGTCTCGTAGCGAGTTGATTCCGTTGTCGCGGCGAGCAAATATAACTCCTCCGAATCGAGGACCCTCACCTGAATATTCGACCGTCACCAGCGCGTGTGCGCCTTTGACAAGCCTGGCTCGGATGTATACCCATGCATTGTGGAACAAAAACCCCTGAGGATTGGCTTCACAGAATTCACGAAATGCCGCGGGCGATACCGGGACAAAGACAACCTTATCGCCTAATCGCGCACCCAAATAATCCGCGAGCGCGGCCCAATCCTGTTGGGCCTTTTCCGCGCCGCTCGGCGCCTGTACTCCGATTCTGATTTCAGCGAATGCGCCCGAAACCGGAATCATAACCATAAATACAGTCAAAATGTAAACACGAAGACATTTCAAGAGCACCCCCCGTCAGATCTTGAAAGGATTCGGTCCCATTGCCTTGAGCTCCTCAATGTACGATTGCATCAAGTCCGCGTAATTTCGAGCGTCCCTAATTTCGAGCGTAGCGAATTTCACTCTTGCAGGGTCGATCATCATCTTTTTCAGTTTGTCTGCCAGGTCTCCACTACGTTTCTGAACGAGCTGGCTGCCTTTCACATAGTGGCACTGTCCATCCGGACACCCAGCCACGAGGACTCCGTCGATCCCGGCGGAAAGTGCGTCGGCAATGAGAGCGTTATTCACTGCGCCTGCGCACGGAACCTTCAGGAATATCACATTGGGCGGGACCGCGAACCCCTGATCCGCCGCGGCACGGGCAGCTTTGTAAGCGTCGTTTTTGCAGAGAAATGCCACAACAGTCGGTTCCTTGCCTCCCATGAACGCTGTATTGATCGCTCCAATCTGGGCCGCGGTTTGTTTGATGGTATTGTGGCCCAGCGACACCACGGCGAGAGGACAAAGCCCCATACAGTTTCCGCACTGACGGCATTTTGCAAGGTCAGGCGTGGGAAACCCCTTCTCGTCGAAGACGAAAGCGGAAAAAGGGCATTCTTCCATGCAACGCTTGCACTGGTCGCACTTGGTTTTGTCCACTACGGGAAAAGTGGGTTCAACGAGAACAGACCCTTCCAGAAATCTTAGAGCCTTCATCGCAGCCATGTGAGCTGATTCGATGGAATGGCTGACCTTCATGGGCTCTCGAGCGCACCCAGCCACATAAAGGCCCGTTCTCTGGCTTTCCTCAGGATGGCATTGATAGTGGGACTCAAAAAAACCATAGGAGTTCTGAGGCAGTTTTAGGACTTGGGCCACATCAGCCGCCCCTTGGGACGGAACCATCCCGCCGGCCAACACCAAGAGATCGAGATTTATTTGCAACGTTTCTTTCAGAGTCGGATCGACTACCTGCACGGTGAGCTTCCCGCTGGCGGGGTCGGTCATAACTCGGGAGGGAAGCTCACGGTTAAACACAACACCTAGATTCCTGGCTTGGCGGTAAAGATCTTCGTCGAATGCCGGGGAACGGATATCAATGTAAAACACATAACATTTTGCGTCCGGGAATCGTTCCTTGAAATACAAGACCTGCTTCAAGGTGACGGAGCAGCATACGGAAGAACAGTATTTCAAGTGTCTTTCATCCCGGCTGCCCGCGCATTGGATGAACCCCACATCCTTCAGATCATGGAGCGCCGGGCTCGAAATGCTACGGTTGTTTCCACCTTCGTTGCAGAGAATTTCCATCTCGAGGTTGCTGATCACATTGGCCAAGCGTCCATAGCCGAATTCCGCCACATTGGATAATGGATAAGGGTCCCATCCCGTGGTAACAAGGACAGCGCCGACGCGGAATGTATGCTCCTTCAACGTTTGATCCAACTCGATTGCATGTGTAGGGCATACTTTTTCACATTCGTGACATCCCTGAGGACAATGTTGTCTGTGAATTACAAAAGAAGATGGGAAGGGCATTGGCGCGGCCGGGTGGATGGCCTGGGGTCTAGGCGGGTGCAGTTCGCCAATGCCCTCCGAAAGAATACTGACGCTGAAGGGATTGTCAGGGGATTCAGCGTCAGCAGACAAAAGAACGGGACAAACGGTCATACACATGCCGCAAGCATTACATCGTTGCTCATTTACATATCGAGGACGCTTTTCAATCCTCACCTCGAAATTTCCAGGACTTCCCTCAAGCGAAACGAGCTTGGAAAGAGTGTGGAATTCCACAAGATTCGACTTTGCCAACTCATCGATGGCGAATTCCAATCCGCAGTGAGGATCGCAAAGTCGAGGGTAGAACCGGGAAAGAAGTGCTACTTTTCCGCCTACGCCGCTTTGCTTTTCCACGAGGTGGACGTGCTTGCCCAGTCTTGCAAGTGTCACGGCGGTCTGAAGTCCTGCGACTCCCGCTCCAATGATCAGGATAGCATCGGAAGCCGGGAGCTCCACAGGCTCCAGCGGGATGAGGAGACGACATCGGGCCAAGGACATCTGAATTAGAGTCAGTGCTTTGCGATTCACAATGCCGGGATCGATCCCTGGAGTGCCGATTCCCTGTTCCTCCAGGTTGCACCATTCATTGAGATACGGATTCAAGCCTGCGGCAGCTAGCTCGTTCTCAATCCATTTCATTTGATCCGGCGTAAAACGACCGACCCAAAGTATTCTGTTTATCGCGCCGCTTTGCACATCCGACTTAATTGAGTCAAAGGAGGCCGGGGACAAGGGATCATTCATGACTTCGCACCGAACCACGCCCTTGGCCTTGGCTAATTTTGTTGTCAGAGCCGCCAGGTCAATTGTTTGGGCGAGCCGGCCTCCCGCGTCGCAAATAAAGAGACCAATTTTGGGGACAATTTTTTCCATCACTCCGGCTCAACTCTGTTTTTGTAACGGAAGTGTTCGACGTTCCCGTTGATATCTATGCAGGTCCAGGTAATGCTGTCCGTTCCCATCATCGGGATGAGCTTAGCCACGTGGTATCCCAACTGATAGGGGATACGCGTCTCTATGGCCCCGACAGGACAGATTTTCGTGCAGGACATACAATCCCAGCAATCTCTCGGGGATCTGCAATAGGCTTGCTTACTTTCGCCCAGAGCCATCAGGTCTCCAGGGCAGACTTGTTCGCAGAGAGGCTCGTGCTGAGCCTTGCACCCGTCACATTTTGTTCTATCAACTCTTGGGGGCATGATGATCTCCTCCTCGTTCTCTTATGGCTGGTACCGGTCGCCGGGGACGATTTGTTCATAGGGACGAGTAAACATTTCGACTTCGCCCGTGGCCTTGTTCAGCTTGCTTTCGACGAAGCAGTCCAGTTTCGGATCGATTTCCGGGTAATCCGAACGTGTCTGCCACCCGGGCCACCGAGTCTCTTTACGAAATTTAAGGTGATGTACGAGCACTTCTGCCATGTTCAGCCGGTCGATGACCTCGTGAGCGGCCATCAAATCGTGCAGGTCCTTTGCGTACAGGTGTTCGACCTGGCTCTGCAACATCTTCAGATGTTTGAGCGCATAATCGAGCCGTTCTTCGTTGGTTCGGTAGAATTGGGTAATTCCGCCCGCATACTCATCCATGAGGCGTTGCATCCGCTCTTCCATCTCCAGCGGAGCAACGCCGTCGAATTCGGGGCCTCGCAACAGAGGCGCAAAGACGCGCTCCTTCTCTTTTGCTGTCTGGGCCTCATCCAGAGCGGGCGAACTTACGCTGGCGATGTAGGCTACGGCTCCGCGAGCGGCCAGTTTGCCTTCAGCGGCACAGCCTCCAACGAACTTGTTAGGCGTCCCACCTGCCGACTCGCCCGCTGCGAACAGTCCAGGTACTGTGGTCATCCGATCGATCGACACCCAATAGCCACTTTGGCAATGGCCGCCAACCACATAGGGGTCACTGCCGTAGATCTCTATGGGCTCCTTGGTGATGTCCTGTCCTCTGCTGGCCAGGAATAGAACAAAGGACGGCCTTTCGTTGAGGTAATCGGTCTTGAGATCTTTAGCTTCTTCCGGGCCGAGGTTGGTTGTGTCAGCGTAGGTTGGGCCTCTTCCTGCCAGCCATTCCTCCATAGGAGCATTGGCTCGAATGTACCGAGGCGCCTTATCGCCGCCGAGATGAGCGTAATGCTTCTGCAGGACGCGCTCGCCATGGCAATTGATGATGGAGGACTGATACCCAACGGAAATGGTGTCCACCGGGCCGCAGTGGTCCTTGGTCCGAGTCGCTACCCACCTCTGTTCCAGCGAGGTCATCTCTGCGCCCTGTCGGATTCCAATGGAATAGCCGGTTCCCACGTTGAAGGGGCACATCCAGGTTTGATGATGCGAAGAGGTCGCGTCGCTGGTGTAAGACTTGTACAGGCCGCACGCTCCACCGGTTGACACGATGACGGCTTTGGCCCGAAAGACGTAAAACTTGCCGTCGCGTACGCCGAATCCCATCGCACCGACGCACCTGTCCCCGTCCATGAGGAGATTGGTGGCCGCGACTCGATTGTAGATGTCCGCGCCGGATTCAATGGCTTTTTCCGCCATGATCGGCTTAAGTTGCTCTCCGTGGATGGAGATGTCCCATTTGCCTCGGTACTCAGGTTGCCCGTTCTCATCTCGGATAATGGGAAGACCCCAGCTCGCGAGGTCGTCCACCGCTGCATTGAGCTCCTGAGCATTACTCAGCGCGAGGTCTTCCCGAATCGGTCCCCCTCCTACTTGGGAGCGACTCCATCTGACCAGGTCTTCAGGGGTCTTGCCTTCAGGAATGTAGGTGTTGATGGCGTCCATCCCCGCCGCGGTTGCACCGCTCCGACTTATGTGGGCCTTTTCCATCACTGCCACGCGCAGGCCCGGATTGACCTTCTTGGCCTCAATCGCGGCAAAACATCCTGCATTTCCGCCTCCGATAATGAGCAAATCAGTCTCAATCACTTCGGTGGCGACTTGGGTTAAATCCTGTGGTAGCTCTTTTGCCATGTCTTTCGCTCCTTCCTTAATTGAACGATGGCTGATATCCGTTGCGCCGATCTTGTTGGGAGGTGAGAATTAGCGGAAGTCCTCCCTCTTTCCCGACGCGTCAAAACATTCGACTCCAAAAGATCCCGCGTGCATTGTCGCCTGAGCACATAGATCGGTTCTATCGGCCAAACGATAACCTGCAACCTTCGGGAGAAAATTCTCCTACGGGTATTTAGAGGAATCGGTTTTCAAAAGGTGAATGTGCGAATTGGCGGGGACGAGTGGGGAGGGAAGTTTATTATGGCAGTTCTCAAAAGTAAGCGCGGATGCTTTTGCGGGTGCTCCCGCGCGACGCGGGACTGGCTTGTCCAGCAGTGTTGGCGCAAGAAGCACTGCTGGGCAAGCCAGCAGTGGCACCCAAGACATGATCCTCATTTATTGGATTCTAACTGCAAGAAGTGAAGGCCTTTTAAGAATTACTATAGTCCGCGACAGACCTGCTCGGGCAAGACTCCTACCAGGATGGATTCAACAGGTGTCAACACGAAATCCGCGGTCGCCGCGGTCAATGGTAGAGGCGTTCCAGCATGTCCCCAGGCTTGAGGAACTTGATCTCTTTTCTGGATATGTGAATCAGTCCGTCTCTTTCGAACTGCTTGAGGATCTCGCTGACGGTTTGTTGACATGAACCGGTCATCGCAGCAATCTCTTCCTGAGTGAGGCTGCGAGGAATGGTAACAGGAGAATTCGGCCAATGACACTCGCTCAGCTTGCTGAATCCCAAATAGAGGAGGATCTTTAGGAGCCTGGACGTAACATCGTGGAGCATAACGTTTTCAAGCTGCTCGCTGAGGAACCGCAACCTCTTGCCCAAGAGGGCGATCACCTTTCGGGCAAAGGCATGGTGGTGCGCAAGGAGGAACTCGAAGTCGTCCTTGGCCACGACGTACATTGCGCAAGGTGTCAGGCATTGAGCATTACACTTCCTGGTTTTTCCGTCGATCACTTCTGCAAGGCCGAACAGCTCGCCGGCTCGCCGAATGAAGAAAATGGGCTCTTTACCTTGCATGGTGGACCGCAGTATCTTCACCACACCCTGTTCGAGGAGGTAACAGCGATCCCCCGGCTCGTCCTCAAAGAACACGAAATCATTCTTCTTGAGGTCCAACCTGGTTGCGCGACGGATAAACTCCTCCTTCAACTGAGGGAGGTCTTCGAAGAAGTCCTCATGCTCCAGATGCCAATGATCGGTCATTGCCGATACTCCCCGGTGGATTCCCCCTGAGGTATTCTAGCCTACGTGTCCCAAGAAAACCATGCTTTCTCCGCGTGCCCGTCGCGGCATCCCGCCCAGTCGCGAAGGAAGTACCCTCAAAGATTGCCGGGAGTCGTCGCGTTCCCTACTCGGGCCGTTCACCAGTCAACGCCGCCGTATGAATCCAGGGTCTTGTGTTAGAATGGCCAGGGCGCGCTCGGGTTCCAAACAGGAAGCCCAAGGAACGCGTACCAGGGCGCCATGACAACCAGCCCGTATGCCATGGCGATCAGAATGCAAACCCACCCTGCCTTCGCGTAGTCGGCGGTACTGAATGTTTCCGATCCGTATGCAATGACCGCGGCGGTGATCTGAGTAGGAAGCAGGTATGCGTAGGTGTCGGTATCGCATACCAGTAATGTGAACGGGACGGCACTCAAGCCGACCTTGGGCGCCATGGCGAAGACCACCGGGGCCAACATGGCTACAGCCGCGACATTGGAGAGCATCCCGATCCTGATTACGTGAGTGCCCGCCATGAGCGCCAATATTATGCCCCACCAAGGAAGTCCTGTAACTGACCCGTGAATGACATCTGCAAGCCATCCGGCCAAGCCCGATTTGGTCATGGCCGAAGTCATGGTAATGGCACCTCCCAGGAGGAGGAAAGTCCCCCAGATGGTGCGTTCTTGAACCGCCTTCCATGTGAACGGGAAGAGGCCCGGGATGAAGAGTACCAAAATGCCGATCAAACCGATGATTCCGAGCTGGAAGCTGTGCAGCCGGTATACGGGGCTTCCTTTGCCCATTGCGAATATAACGGCTATGCCAACGAACAGGGCAAGAAGTATCCATTCAGGCGCGGTCATGGGGCCCAGTTCCGCGTGCATCTTGTGAATCGACGCGTGCCCTCCGCCGATCTGGATTGCCCTAGTCCTGAAATGATACCGCACCCACCACTGGGTAATGACGAACATGCCCAGGTACGGAAACTGCAAGATCATCCAGTCCAAGTAACCAAGATTCTTGAATCCGTTATTCTCAAAGATGCCGATCATTATCATGTTCGGCAGGTGCGCGGTCATGATGAACACGCCACAGATCATTGTTCCGTAAACAAGGGATTGGATCACGATGGCTTTCTTTGCTTCTCTCTCCTCCGGGGTGTCACCCAGGAGGTTCGTGATCCCCTTCACTACAGGAAGGAGGGTTGCCGCACGGGCGTTGGCGGCAGGTATCAGGAAAGCCAAGACGATATTTACTCCGAACATCCCCCAAATGACTTGGCCCACCGTGGAGGCTCGAAGTCTATCAAGGATTGCAAGCGCAATGCGTCGGTCGAGTTTCAGCAGTTGCATAATTGCCGCAACGAAGAAGGCAAAGAGGCACAACCACACCACATGACCGGTGAAGCCTGAGAAAACGACTCCCATTGGGGGCTTGCCGTCAACCCACGGTATGGTGTGAGTCAATATCAACAGCGTGGGTATAGAGATGCCTGTTATTCCCACAGGCAATGCTTCGGACACCCACATCACGCTTGCCCACACGACTACGGCGAGGCAAGCCATCCCGTTTGCCGACAATCCGGTTGGCGCGGGAATGACCTTTAGGAAGAGAAAGAAAAGGATCCATGCGGCGAAGAAGCCGCCGAGCACACGAGCCGGGTCCTTCCCCGTCGCTCGGATGTTTTCGGCAATGTACGAAGCCACTGACATGCCGCTTTGGCCTTTGGCTGGAGATGCTGTTTCCGCAACCTCAAGTCCGGGCCCTGTACCCGGGGCAAATCCTGGAACTGTCAGATCGGTCCCGTCGCTCTTCGACATGCGCTCCGTCCTTTCTCTTACTCAAGTCTTGTTGTTTGGTTCGGGGTTCGGAGAATTCACTTCGACATCATCTACACCTTATTGTCCAGTGCACAGAGGAAATCTATCGGCTTGACGATAAAACGGGGGTAAAGTGCTTGGGGCTGGTGTGGATTGTGAATTCAGGTAGGATTCGGCTCGAAAGCTATAGCGGTTGCCATAACTAATGGCCTATTGACCATCCGTCACCCCGGCGAAAGCCGGGGTCCAGAACATATTGAAGAGACTGGATTCCGGCTTCCGCCGGAATGACGGTGATCCGCTGCCGCGAACGGGTCAAAATTCTTGGGAACAAGGAATATTTCCTTATCCGGACTAAATGCCAGGGTGCCACGGACCTGCGCTTTGGCAGGTCCGTGTGTCAGTCATCGGACTATTCATTGTTTGACGGCGCACAGGTATCATCTGTGCAGGGACGAGAGTCCAAGACGCGAACGCGTCCGTTGCGCGAACTTTATGAGGGCGTCTCGCGCAGCGTATGAGGAGGAGAGTTTGTGAGCGGTTTTACTCAGGGGTTCGATTCAGCCCAAGGGTTTGCGCGCTTGTTCATCCTCCTGTCCCATTCACTTCGGGCTTCTGAAGGAGGGGGCAGGGTGGAGCTCAGGTATCTCATTCCGGGGATGTATCGGACGGCCCAGCTTTCGCCGGCTTGGTCCTGGGAAGGTGGAGGTGACGGGCTTCCAGCGCGGGCTTCCGTATCGAATCCGGGCTTGGCCGCACTCAGCGAACGCAGAGCGGAACACGAGGAGAGCAAGGGGAGTAATATGATGAGCGCCAATCCAACCACGAAGACCTTTTTCATATAAAATACCCCTGAAACCGGATGCTTGATTCAAGGTCACCAATCCACGCGCGAGGATATATCTGTTATTTGCTGTGTGCACAAGTATTTTCGACCCGTTATTCGAAAAAATTTCTGAAATCATAGTCGATAGGGGCCAGGTTCTGAACTAACAGTTCACGGTATGCGAAGCGTCAATCCTGCGGCCGATTCGCAATGCCAGTAAACCCGCCGCTACATAAAGTCCCGCAGCAAGCGCCAACAAGAGCGTGAAGCCATACGCCATGGCCATAAGGACAGCGAGGCACGCGGAAACCACCGAGGCAAAGCCGTTCACAGCCCAAGCGAGCGGGATGGTTCCAGGGGCTCGCTCCTGAAGACGGCCTATTCCCCAAGGAAACGGATTGCCCATCAAGAGAGCAGTTGGAGCCATGAGGCCGATTCCAAGGGCTGCCTTAACAGGCAACGACGAAAGCGCAGCCCATTGAAAGACAAACGGAAGGAGCAAAGAATCAGCGACGATAAGGCCGGCTATGAGGCAAGCTGTCGCGAAGACAGTGCCTCCCAGGCGCTGAGTCAGTACGGGCTGGATCGTACTCCCCAGACCCGCAAAGAAAAGGAAACCACCCAGGACCAGCGCGGCCGCAAGGATAGGTTCGCCCATGAACCTTGTAAAGAGCTGGATGAAACTCATTTCAACAAACATGAAGCCCGCGCCCAGCGCCGCAAAATACACGGCCGCTCCAAGCCGGGAATCTGTCCCGGAAACTGCGTGGCCTCGCCGGTCGAGCAGCACGGGGACCGAAATCAACACGAAAGCCACCAGCGCGGTCCAACCAGCAGCAAGCACGAGAATGAGAAACCCGAGTTCCGCACGGGTCAGCCACAACGGACCGAAAACAGCGACCAGTTGCGACAGCGAAACCCAGCGGAAAAAGTCGTGAAAGAACGGCCGATCGTCTCGGGCAGGACGCACATTCCAGAGCCAACTCTGAGCAAAGTCCTCCGCTCCGGTTCCGAGCAATTTCCGTAGCGCATGGTGGTACCAAGAGATGCCGGATGCGCTCGGTCCGGGTAGGACATGAACCCGATTAGTTTCTGACGGTTCGATTCCGGGATACCACTCCATATCCCAGGACTGGGACCGACAAAGGCCCCTGAAGCGGTCCGCTGTGCTGCGCTCAATCGGCCTCCCGGCCGCGAGGATAGCGCACCCGAGCTCATCCCTGGCCATGAGCAAGTGATTTCCTGGATCAGGTACGTTTCGGCTCCGAAGGGCTTCAATCCACGTGAAGACGATCTTGATGTTGTCCCGAGGCGGATCCTGGATACCCCGCACCGAACATACGAATCCATCGGGTGAGAGGGAAGCCAAGCACCGGCGAAATCCTTCCACAGTGGCCAGGTAATCCTCCCTAAGACCGGCTATTCCACCCGAACCCGGCGCGAAGCCTTCCAATTCCGCCAGATGAATGATGTCGAATGCGCTCCGGTTTGCGTCAAGAAAAGCCCTGGACTCAACTTCCACTACGCGAATGCGTGGATCCGCAAGCGGTTGCGCAGGATGCTCCCGGAGCAGGCGCATAACGTTGCTGTCAGGCTGGACCAGGACAATCTCCTTCGCAGGGCTCAGAGCTGCGAGTGACAGGGCGACCGACCCTGCTTCTCCCAGAATGAGGACGCGGCGGGGAGATATCAGGTGATAGGGAATCGCGGCGAGAGTCCCCATGAGCACCTTGGCCTCCGTCGCTTCGCGAATGTTCAGGATCGTGCCGATTTGGAAACCGTCCTTAAGTAGGACGTCCAGTCCCGGCGGGGCAGCTGTTCCACCCAGGGAGAGGAGACTGTGGAAATGCGGGCTGGAGTACAGATCGACTCTGCCACGAGGTCCGAAGAGCATGCCGGTACTCTTAGCCTGGCCCTGGACTTCCAGCCTTTTCACGTCTGCGAGGCCTTTGTACTGGTCGATATTGAGCGGGAAACTCTTGTCTGCCGGTGTGATGAGAAGCCAGCCGAGGGCTGCTGCCACGACTATCAGGACCAGCCCGTAGGCGAGCATGCCCGAATGTCTCGCCACGGGTATAAGGAATATACAGGAGAGAATCACGGAGAGTGCCAGGGGAACTGCCATGCCATTCGGGGGCAGATAGCTCATGAGGATCATGATACCCAGCGATCCTGCTGCGCTTCCCGCGAGGCTCGTTGCATAGACCAGATGCGCTTCCCCTGTTTGGGTCATCAGAGCCAGGCCGACAAGCGTGCCGGCGAGCAGAAACGGAACCACATGCACCAGCCAAAAGACCGACCACCAGGCGAGATTGGAACCCCACTGCATCGGCGGGAAATAAACGTTGATGGGGAGGAGCTCTCCCAGCCACAAAGCCAGCGGCATGGAAATGGCGAAGATCGGTAAGCCCCAAACGAAGATGCTCGATGCCCGTTGCAGGAACCACTCACGCCGTACCGCTAGCAGAGTGCCGCCGGCCCCGAACCCCAGCAGCGCGCAACTAATGACGAGGAAGGAAAAATGGTGGTACCGGGAGATCAGCAAGCACCGCATGAGAGCGAGCTGCCAGCCTACTGCGGCCCCTGAGACGCAGAATACGGCCGGCAACAGCGCAAGCCTGGTTATTGAGGCTTGAGAGGTCATACCGATGCGCTTTCAAGAAAGTAAGACGGGGAGAACCTTTTTGTAACCCCGCGCTTCGCAGGGAAACTTCTTTACACAATGGATTATTCATTCAACTCCGCTGAAGCCCCAAAGGGGCGATTGAAAGTAGCCCGGCAATTCATTGCCGGGTGACCGACGAGCCAAGATACGCGTTTCC
>JBMOME010000340.1:0-33187 GCA_049323095.1 Thermodesulfobacteriota bacterium | reverse complement strand
ACATTTCAAAACATCGCTAAAACCCACACCTCGTAATTACGACATGTTATGAAAATACAGAAACATCGCACCTAATAATTACAGGCAATTACCCGCTGCCCCAAAATGGGGCACTGTCGAAGATGAGTCAGACGAACGTAACAATATAATCAGAACTCCGCCATCTTGGTCAAGAAAAAGATGTGGGATCGCGTAAACGTTCAGTTACGTGCGGCCGGTGCCAGAAAATTCACAAGAATCTCACCGCAGAGAACGCGGAGAACGCGGAGTGCATGGTGCGCACGGCCGTGCGCACCATGCATCTTCTCTGCGAACTCTGTGCTCTCCGCGGTGAAAAGGTTTTCTGCAACCTCCCCGCGTAACTGAATAGATACGGGCAGGGGGATTTGAAACGCTACAAAACCCGGCCGAGCTGGTTCTCCCCCACGAGCAAGTGAACGATTACGCGGAACCTTATCTCGTCATCGTGCCGATGCTTGTTGCCTCTCATTCTTACATGAGATACAAGTTGCCTCGACCGCAAGATGCCGAGTTGTTCTTGTATAATGCGCGGTCAAAGAAGTGACGTGGGCAATGGCCACAACGGTCGGGTAGGGGTCGAAGTCCCGAAACTGTCTCAAAAGCCATGATTCTGCGACCCAGTCGGTACGGCGCGGTTCGTGAACCGCCCGAAATCAGGGCGCTTCTCGAAGGCTGTCTCAAAAGTCGTGGCACTTGGAACATCGTGCTACGATGCGCGGGTGGCCGGGACGTTATACGTCCCGGTGCCGAAGGCACAGGAGGTTTATGCTCTTGCCGGCTTGTCGAGCAACAATGCCAAGAGTCGCATATCCGCCCGAATAAGCCTCCTGTCGCTGCGCGACCCCGACGTGTGACGTCGGGGCCACCCAGTTTGAACCTGCTTCACTAATCGTGGCACGATCTCGATTGGGATCGTAGGTCTGAGACAGCTTCTCTCTGCCGGCCCGAGAATGACAGGCGAGACGCCTGTTCTACCAATTATTTCCGAAACGAGGTACCAAACTTAGGCAGGAGAACACTCAGCGATCATGAGTAGTGCGGACCTCCCCGAAGAGAACCCGAACACCACCGGGAGAGCAAGCCAAAATAGGGCAGGCGGCTCGGGCGACGCGGAGCTACGTCTCGGGCCATCGGGATTTGCCCTTGATATCCACGAGAAGACCTTTGACGAGCTGTCCCTTATTCTGCGAGGGAGATTGTGGGTGGAGAATGCGGAAGAGGTTCGCGCAGCCCTGGTGCGCGCGGTCGATCAAGAACCATTGAAGAATGTGGTGGTGGACCTGTCCCAAATCGAGTACATGGACAGCTCGGGCGCTGCTGTGCTCATGGAGCTGTACCGGAAGTGCCGAGCGATGAACAACGTGCTCAAGTTGGCTCGTGCCGGCCCCTCCGTACAGCGATTTCTGGATTTGGTGGATTTCGACCACTTCAAGGACGAGCCGATTCTTCGACCGCGAGCCGCTCCGCCTCTTCTCGTGCAGATTGGCGGAGGAGCTGAACGGATATACAACACGGTTCAGGACATCATCACGTTCCTCGGCGCGGCGTCCATTGCCCTCTATGAAGATTTGCGCCATCCGCGGCAGGTAAAGTGGGACCCCCTGTGGAAACTCATCGAACGCTCAGGGAGCGACGCGGTTCCTATCGTGGCCATCCTCAGCTTTCTCATGGGCGCGATCCTGGCCTTTCAGGCTGCGATCCAGTTGAGGAAATTCGGCGCTAACATATTCGTTGCCGACCTGGTGAGCGTCTCGATCTGCCTCGAAATGGGACCGCTGCTCGCGGCAATAATCGTTGCGGGCAGGTCCGGCGCGGCGTACGCAGCTCATATCGGCACCATGCAAGTTACCGAAGAGGTGGATGCGCTCAGGCTGATGGGTGTCGATCCGATCCGGTTTCTGGTCTCTCCTCGGATTGTGGCCGTGGGCCTGGCTCTCCCGTGCCTGACGATTTTCGCGGACATCGTCGGGATTTTCGGCGGTTGCGTGGTATCGGTCTTTGCTCTGGATTTGACGCCGATTACGTACTTCAATCAGGTAGGAAGGGTGCTGGAAGTGAGCGACGTGCTCAAAGGGCTTATCAAGAGCTTTGCCTATGGCGTCGAAATCGCCGCGATAGGGTGTTTGAGAGGATTCCAGGTTCGAGGCGGCGCGGAAAGTGTAGGCCAGGCTACCACGTCCGCGGTGGTGACCAGTGTCTTTGTCCTCACCGTCACGGACGCAGTATTCGCCATGTTTTACCATTACACCCGCTTTCTGTAAGATCACAGGGCGGATCTGCTACGCCCCGGAACCGGCAAAAACTCAGCGAGCGCATCAACCGATGAATGAGCAGCGAAATACCGAGGCAGGGACCATTCCGATTATTTCCGTGCGGAACGTTACTGCCGGGTACGGAGACGAAATAATTATTCAGGATGTTTCTTTTGACGTTTTCGAAGGGGAAATCTTCTCCATACTGGGTCGATCCGGTTGCGGGAAGACCACCCTGTTCAAGGTCATGACAGGGCTGCTGGAGCCGGTGGAAGGCGCCGTGCTCATAGACGGCGAAGAAATCTGCTGTGGGGAGAGCGCACAGACGGGCGCGGTGTTGAAGAAAGTCGGAGTGACGTTCCAGTCAGGAGCATTGTTCACTTCCATGACGCTCGCGGAAAACGCGGCTTTTCCTCTGCGCTTGCATACGCGTCTCTCTGCCGACACCATCGAGCAAATCGTGCGGCTGAAGCTTTCGGAAGTCGGCCTTGCAGGGTTCGAAGAGCTCCTCCCGGCAGAACTCAGCGGTGGAATGCAGAAGCGGGCGGCACTGGCGCGCGCTATGGCCTTGGACCCCAAGATACTCTTTTTTGACGAACCTTCCGCGGGCTTGGATCCGGTTACCAGCGCCACATTGGACGAGACCATACTCAAGATCAACAAGAGTCTCGGGACCACCATGGTAATCGTCACGCACGAACTGGCCAGCATCCTCAGGACCGCGGACAGAGTGATCATGCTGGATCGAGAAGAGAAAACGATCATCGCGCAAGGATCTCCGCAGGAGCTGAGAGACAAGTCCGACGATCCTCGCGTGCGTGATTTCTTCAATAGATCGGCCTCAGAGCCGGATTTGAGCCTGAAGCGATAGGCGCGAGACTTGTGAGCTTGGACTAAGGATTCAGTTTCGCGCGGGAGTCAAGCACGTCCGACCTGTCATTGCGAGGACCCCGGACGTGATCCGGGGGACGAAGCAATCTCGTTCCTTTAGCACTGAGATTGCTTCCCCCGCTTTTCAGCGGGGTCGCAATGACAGTACTTGGCCTCTGGTAACTGAATCATTACAGTTTGGGGAGGAATCTCCGCATCGCGAATTCTAAAGAAGCGTGGGATTTCCCAGATCAGGAGACGAGATGTACAGTCAGGCTCATAAATTCAAAATCGGGCTCTTCGTGGTGGCGAGCATCCTTCTGGGGATGGGCCTGCTGATCTGGCTCGGGGCATCTCGCTACTTCCAACGTTCTCAAGACGTGGTGGCCTATTTCAGTGAGACAGTCCAGGGGCTCGAACGGGACAGTCCAGTGAAGTATCGGGGAGTTACCGTCGGACGGATAAAGGACATGCGCATGGCCCCGGATGCGCGTCATATAGAAGTAGTCATGAGCCTCGACGAGAAATTCACGATCACCGAGGACCTGGGCGTGCAGATCGGCCTTCTGGGTCTCACGGGCCAACGTTACTTGGAGATGGACAGATTCGGGCCCAGCGCTCGTAAGGAGCCGATAGAACTGAACTTCAAACCCCCGTATCCCCTTGTCACCACCTATCCGTCGGACATCCGGGAATTCGGCACCGCTCTGGACAGCCTGTTGCGAAAGGCTAACGCAATTGATATCCAGAAGATAGCCGACCATGTGCTGAGGGTGGCCTCGAAGCTCGACCGAGCCCTGGATGACCCAAAGGCCGAGAATCTAGGGGCGGACGCGGGAGAGGCCATCCGCGAGATCAAAGAGGCTGCCAGGAAGATCAACGTGGAAATCACCCGAATGCAGCCTGCACGCAAGTTTTCCGCTACCATGGATAAGGCGACGGAGTTCCTGGATGAAGCTGCAAAGACCGCCCGGAGCGCTGACAAATTCATCTACCGAACGGACAACAACCTGAATCTCTTGAGTCAGAAGCTTAACCAGACCGCGGACAACTTGATAGATTTCAGTCAGATGATCAAGATCAAGCCGTCCAGCATCATCTTCGGGCCGGAGGAAAAACCAAAGAAGAAACAGTAACCTCGCGCCGCGCGTGCCCAGCGCGGCCCCTTGTACGCAGTCAGCCGACTCGAGGTAATCGTTCAGTTATGAGCGGCAATTTGCCATTCCGTGTCATTGCGAGGAGTCAAACGACGAAGCAATCTCTGTCTTTCCGCGCTGAGATTGCTTCGCTACGCTCGCAATGACAATCTTTCGCCGCTAGTAACTGAATGGACGCGACTCGAGACTACAAGAGGGCTCATGGTTCCGCTGAGATCGATCCAGCAGCACATCGCGGTCTTGCTTGTCCGGATCCAAGGGGATGGGACCTCACGCGGTCAATCAAACTTCGGCCGCGATATGCGCGGAATGCTGCTTTGGGGCGCAGTGCTCGTGGTGTGCGGATGCGCTCTCACGTTGACAAATCCGGTTGTTTACCACGCGTTTCAGTACCCTGCACCGAAGCACACCGCAACCGCGCCGGTCCGCGGCACGCTTATGGTCTATCGGTTCCTGCTCGCGCCTACAGTGCACAGCCACTTCCTGGTAATAGCAAAGGGGGAAGGCAATCAGGAAGCGGTCAGCCAACATCGCTGGGACCGTAGCCCCGCGGACATGATCACTGATCTTATCCAACGCGATCTGGAAGCATCGGGGCTTTTTGAGAAAGCTGTGGGCCAATTCAGCATGGTGCCGTACCGATACACTCTGGAAGGAAAGATCCTCGACCTTGGAGGGTTGATGACCAAAGAGGGGCCGCGCGCGGTCCTGGAAACGGAAGTTTCCCTATTGGATTTTGAGACTCCTATGGGAGCGGATAAGACCGTGATGAAGAAGCGGTACAAGATCGTCACCCCCTGCGCGAGCGGAGAACCCGACTCCATCGCTGCAGGCCTGAGTCAGGCTGCTCAGGAATTGTCGCTTCGCCTTCAGAATGATATCCAAGCCGCATTCAAGCGGTCCAGGCCCCGTGAGGAGGGCGCCTCGTCGGCGCGGCAATTTCCTCCTTTGAGGGAATTCCTATTAGAGTTGTCGGCATGAGGTACTCGTGGCCGGGTCGACGTATGGGGTAGTTTGGAGGGGCGATCATGGGCGTTAAAATAAGGCTGAACCCACTCTCTGAATTTTGATGTCCCGCAGGGACACTCAGATAGTAGCCCGGCAATTCATTGCCGGGTGAGGCGAACCATCAAAGAATAACATCTCTTAGTCCCGGAGGGACGGCAGAATTACTACGGAACCCGAACCCTATCCGCCGATATAATTCCGGCCCCGGTTCAAGCCCGGGGCGAGCTTTCTGTCGTCCCTCTGGGACTATAAGTACCGGAGATTTCGGGGGCTTTTCCCGGCGATGAATCGCCGGGCTACTTTCGGTTGCCCCACTGGGGCCACCCAAGGTCAAATATGGTGATCTTGTTTTAACGCCAATGGGAGGGGAGATGAGTCTCCCCTCCAAATTATTGCGCAACGATGCGCTCTTGCACCCGATCTCCTAGGCGAAGCCCCGGAGTGCTCGTCGAAAGCCGAGAATTTTTGTGATTCGCTGTAGGTCTCTAGCTATCGCAGTTGGTATCGATGGCCCGGGATTCGGGTTGACATCGTTGCGCGGTTGCGTTCAAATCGCAAAACAAGCTTCTTTCTGGCCGGATCGAGTACGCATCGTGGGGACCCGTCATGAAACGCATACTCGTCGTGGACGATGAGATACACATCTGCGAGCTTTACCGGAGTGAACTAGAGGACGAAGGCTATGCAGTAGCCTGCGCAAATTCAGGCGCGCAAGCCCTGGATGAGATTGAGCGCGATCCGCCGGACCTGATCGTCCTGGACATTCAGATGCCCGGGATGGACGGAGTGGAAATCCTGGAAAGGCTCGTGGGACGAGATAAGGGAATACCGGTAATCCTGAATACCGCGTACAGCCACTTCCGCAATGACTTCGCCACGTGGGGCGCGGATGCGTACGTGGTGAAATCCTCCGATACCTCGAAGCTGAAAGCCGAGATCAAAAGGCTGTTGGGAGAATGAGCTATCAGGACTTCATGAAGAATACCCTGTGCATCCTCATGGCAGGAGGCAAAGGCGAGCGCCTTTACCCCCTGACCAAGGACCGGGCTAAGCCGTCGGTACGTTTCGGCGGGATCTATCGCATCATCGATTTCACTCTCTCCAATTGTCTCAATTCCGGGATCCGGAGAATCTACGTTCTGACGCAATACCGTTCCGTCTCTTTGGATCGCCACATTCGCATGGGCTGGAACATGTTCAATCGCGAGCTCGACGAGTTCATCGACTGTATTCCGCCTCAACAGCGCAATGTGGACAGGTGGTACAGAGGAACCGCGGACAGCATCTATCAAAATATCCATATCTTGCAGCGAGAACGGCCTGCCAGAATCCTCGTGCTCTCAGGCGATCACGTATACCGGATGAACTACAACGACATGCTCGCGTTCCACATGGAAAAAGAGGCGGAACTCACTGTCGGCGGGGTCGAAATCGACCGGTCTCTTGCCGGCTCCTTTGGAGTCATCGGGTGCGACGACGAGTACCGGATCACTTCTTGGGAAGAAAAACCCAAGGATCCCAAACCGGTGCCGGGCAAGCCGGATAAGTCGTTCGTCTCCATGGGGGTATACATCTTCGACACCAAGGCTCTGGTCAAAAACGTCATCGATGACGCGAAAGACGCTGGTTCGGACCATGATTTCGGCAAGAACGTGGTCCCGCGAATGATTGGGAAACACAGGGTCTTTGTGCACACGTTCCGCGACGCGACCGATCCTAACAGCCAATACTGGCGTGACATTGGGACCCTGGACGCTTACTGGGCAGCAAATATGGATCTGGTCTCTTTGGAACCGCAATTCAACCTGTACGATCCGGGGTGGCCGATTCGTACGTACCAGGAGCAGGTCCCACCGGCCAAAACCGTGGTGGCAATCGATTCCCAGGGGGATGAACAGGGCGTAGGAATGGTGCTCAATTCGATTATCTCCGGAGGATGTGTGGTTTCGGGCGGGAAGGTAGTTCAGTCGGTTCTCTCGCACAACGTCAGGGTGGAGTCTTTCAGCGTGGTGGAAGATTCCGTCGTTCTGGAGCGTGTCCGCGTGGGGCCGCACGCTCGGATTCGGAGAGCAGTCATTGACCAGGACGTGGTTATTCCCGAAGGATTCACGGTGGGACACGACCCGGATCAGGACAAGCGGAGGTTCGCTCTTTCCCCTGGCGGAGTAGCGATCGTCCCCCGCGGCATCATATTGGAGCGAGGCTAGAAAGATCGAGGATACCTATGTCGGAAGTTACGATTCGAGGACGGCGGCTGGGCTATGAGGCTCAGCCCCAAGATTTCGACCGGTCCGGGCTTTCTGTGGTCTTCATTCACGGCACCGGAGGAGACCGGGAAGACTGGCGCGCGCAATTGGACGGCCTGTCGCAAGTGGCAACCATAATTGCTATTGAGCTTCCCGGTCACGGGCAGTCTGACCCACCAGGGGAAGCGACCGTTGACGCTTACGCCCGATGGGTACGCGATTTCGTGGAGACCCTGGGGCTCCAAAAGGTCATGCTCTTCGGATGTTCCCTGGGGAGCGCCATAGCTCAATGGATCGCGCTCCAGCGGCCCCCGTGGCTGAAAGCTCTGGGAGTCGTAGGAGGCGGCGCACGACTGCGGGTTCATCCCGCATTCCTGGACGGCGTGTTACAGGACCGGGAA
Source organism: Thermodesulfobacteriota bacterium (assembly GCA_049323095.1). Taxonomy (GTDB): domain Bacteria; phylum Desulfobacterota; class Desulfomonilia; order Desulfomonilales; family Desulfomonilaceae; genus VGSG01. The sequence goes on along the minus strand of JBMOME010000340.1, from coordinate 25,232 downwards.
AAGGCGATGAAGGAATTCGCGGCCTTCGCTGTGGCTTCCCACGGTTCTGAGGCTGCGCAAAGTGAGACACTGCGCAAGTTCATGAGCAATCCCGCCGCTCTGATCCACGGGGACCTCACCGCGTGCAATGAATTTGACGCGATGGGGCGAGTCGCCGAAATCTCTGTTCCCACGTTGATCGTAGTGGGAGAGGAAGATCGGCTGACGCCTCCGAAGTACGCCCAGTACTTGCACGATCAGATCGCCGATTCCTGTATGAGCGTCATACAGGCCGCAGGACACGTGGCCATGATGGAGAGGCCCAAGGAGTTCAACCGCGCGGTTGCCGAATTTGTGAAGGGGTTGGGCGAGCAGTAGTGGCGGACAAGGTTACCGAGCAGCGACCTCTTTGAGTAACTCGATATCGTCAAGCATCTTCCCTGCGCCACGGGCCACCGTAGAGAGCGGATCGTCCGGAACAATAACGGGAACTCCGATGGCTTGCCGCAGGCGCATGTCCATGTTCCTCAACAGCGCGCCGCCGCCGGTGAGCACGATCCCACTATCGATGATATCTGCGGCGAGCTCCGGCGGACACTGTTCCAGAGATTGCTTGACCGTATCGACTATGGAATTGATCGAGTCCGCGATCGCGTAGTTGATATCCGTTGAACTCACCGTAATAGTTTTTGGAATCCCGTCCATCAAGTCGCGGCCTTTGACGTCCACTTCCTCTTCGTCCTCGTCGCCTCCTGCTCTGCCCACCAAGATCTTGATCTGTTCCGCTGTGGTTGGTCCAATGAGGATGCTGAAGTTCTTTCGTATATAGTTCATGATGTCCTGGTCGAGCCGGTCCCCGGCGATCTTGATCGAGCTGCTGTGGACCACGCCCCTCAAGGAGATGATGGCCACCTCGGTGGTGCCTCCCCCCACATCCACGATCATGCTGCTGATGGGTTCGGCAACGGGCAAGCCAGCGCCCAGCGCGGCCGCCATTGCTTCCGCCACCAGGAAGACCTCATGCGCGCCCGCGCTGAGGACCGAATCGCGCACTGCACGGCGCTCGACCGGTGTGACGCCGGAAGGCGCCGAGATGATCACGCGAGGTCGTACAAATGCTTTGCGATCATGGACTTTCTGGATGAAGAATTTCAGCATCAGGCTCGCCATCTCGAAGTTTGCAATTACCCCTTCGCTCAATGGCCTGTAAACTTCGATCGAGCCGGGGACCTTTCCGATCATTCGCTTGGCATCTTCGCCGATCCACACCTCGGACGACCGGCGATCCCTCTTGCGAATGGCCACCACAGAAGGCTCGTTCAGGACGATACCTCTCCCTTTGGCAAAGATAAGGGTGTTGGTGGTCCCCAGATCTATCGCCAGGTCCTTCGAGATCCGTGATGCAATAAGATCAAGCAGCATCCGCCACCTGACAACATGTGAACTTAAAGCGGTACTCGAAAGTAGTCACGCATTTCCCGGTGGGTGCTCCCGCGTCTCGCGGGACTGGCTTGTCCGGACCAGGTCTCGATCTCCCCGTAACTGAACGTTGGAGACGACGGAAAGGTCTTGTTGAATCGTTTTCCTAGATTTTTACTTCGATAATGGAGTTCTTCTTGAGCTCCTCGATCCACTCTTTGGAGCGCGCTTCTTTCGTCTTGGTGGTCACGATGGCATACACCTTTTGCCTGACCTTCGCGTACTCTTTTGCTTCGTCCGGATTGAGTACTCCTAAATTTTTAACAGGCGCGGCCTTCTCATCCGGAGGCCCGGCTCCGTGATCGGGATCGTCCCCGCCGTGTTCCGGGTTGGGCTTACGTCTGGCTTCTATTTCTTTGCGCCTCTTCTCCAACTCTTGTTCGTAGCGTTTGCGGACGGCCGCGGGGATGGGGACCTTCTTTTCCTGTCTTCCGGTAGCTTCCGCGAGGTGGAAGATGATCACATTTTGCCCCGCGCCGAGCGGTGGGGTCACGTCTCCCTTTTTCATTCGCTGGACCAGGTTCTGCAAGTTCGGGACAAGATCCTTGTAATCCATGACCCCCAGGTCTCCGCCGCTGCGGGCCAGATTGTCTTCAGAGTATTTCTTGGCGAGCTGTCCGAAGTCCGCTCCGGTGGAAGCTTCCTGGAAGATGCGCTTGGCCTTTGCCTCCACGTTGGCCTTACTCTTTTGCTTGTTCGCCGGGTCGATCTTCAAGGTGATCTGTTTCAGCCGGACTTTGCCCCCGGTGTAGATTGTCTCGTGGGTCGGGATCTCGAATTTGGTTGTGGGTTCAACGGGGTGCGCAGGCGCATGGGCCTTTTGCAGTTCCTTGAATTGCTCGTCGATGCGGTTGCGGTTTTCCTTGAAATACTCCTGCGCGTCTGCTTCGCTCAGCGGTATCTTTTGCGCTACTTCTTTCTGCATTAACTTTCGCAGCTTGAACTGCCGCTTCATGATCTCCCGGTAATCAGCGTAGTTGAGCTTGTTCGCGGCAAGGTGGAGGACGAACTGATCATGAGTGATCTTGTTCCGCTTGATAATGGACTCAATGGTGTTGTCGACTTCTGATTCTTCGACCTTCACACCTGCCTTGTCCGCTTCTTGTTCGAGCAGGCGGAATACGATCAGCTCATCAAGGATTTCTTTCTCAGTAGGCCACTTGCCCGGAGGGACTATGTTCAGGCCCAAGTCAACCAGGCTGCGAATGAAGGGATTCTTGTACCGATGGATGTCCGAGACCAGGATCACCGAACCGTTCACCACGGCTGCAACCCTGTCCGAATAGACTTCACCCTCGCAAGGAGGGGTTGCCCATGCTCCAATCAGGAGGGTCAAAACGAACGCGGCGATTGTTCTTTTCATGCGTCCTGTTGTGCCAGTTTTGGAAGGTCTACACAAAACCGAAACCGTTTTCAAGCAAATCAGTCCTCCTTCTTGCGTACGCCTCGTCATTCGCGGCTTCCTCCGGTCGCTGCCCTGGGATTCATGCGTGAATTCAGGGCCTCCAGGAGCTCGAACGCGCCCCTGATGCGCGTTGCGGCGTCGGATGACCGGATTCGGAAAGCAACCCGGTCTCCGGGAAGGAATCGTACCGTTTCAGGGTTGGTCTGGGCCCACTGTATGATGAGCTGCGGGCTGACCGGAGTTTGCGCGTCAAAGGACAGGACAAACTCTCGTCCGTTGCAGTCCAACTTCGAGATTCTCAGAGCTTTCATGGCCAGTCGAATCCGCATGAGACTCAGCAGATTGGCGACTTCAGTCGGAGCCCTCCCGAATCGGTCCATGATCTCGTCTTCGATCCCATCCACTTCGCTTTCTTCAGAAGCGCGCGACAGGCGCTTGTACAGGCTCATGCGCTGCTGCTGATCCGGAACGTACTCCTCGGGAATGCGGGCTTCGATTCCGAGGCTGATTTCAGGGTCGATTCTCGGAGGCGGCTCTTCCCCTTTCATCTGCTGAATGGCTTCTTCCAAAAGCTCCAGATACATCTCATAGCCCACCTGGGCCACATGACCCGACTGGGCAGACCCCAGGATATTTCCCGCCCCCCGGATCTCAAGATCCCGCATCGCTATGCGAAAACCCTGTCCCAGTCCCGAGTGCTCTTGGATAACTGCCAGACGCTTGATGGCATCCTGGGTCATGAGGGTCTCAGGCGGCGTGAGCAAATACGCGTAAGCACGCACGTTGGACCGGCCCACCCGGCCCCTGAGCTGGTACAGATCGGCCAAACCGAAGGTGTCTGCGCGCTCGATGATCATGGTGTTGGCACGGGGAATGTCCAGACCGGATTCGATGATACTCGTGCACACAAGCACGTTTATCTTGCCTCTGATGAAGTCCAGCATAACGCGCTCCAGGTCTCTTTCGGGCATCTGGCCATGAGCCACCCCGAACGTCCCTTCGGGAGCCAGGCGCTGGAGCGCAGCAGCACGCTTGTATATGGTGCGGACACGGTTGTGGATATAAAAAACCTGCCCGCCCCGCGTGAGTTCCCTGAGCACCGCGTCGCGAATCACCTCGTCGGACTGGCGCATCACGTGGGTACGTATGGATTTCCGGTTTTCAGGGGGGGTGTCGATGACCGACAGGTCTCGGAGGCCGGTTAACGAGAAGTGGAGTGTTCGAGGTATTGGCGTGGCAGTGAGCGTGAGCACGTCCACGTGAGCCTTGTACTTCTTAATTCGCTCCTTGTGCGTGACGCCGAAGCGCTGTTCCTCATCCACCACCAGGAGCCCCAAATCTCGGAAAGAGACATCCTTCTGGAGCAATCGGTGAGTGCCGATAATCAGGTCGATCTTGCCTCCCAACAGATCTTTAAGAATGACCTTCTGCTCGGCAGCCGTGCGGAATCGCGAAATAACATCCGCGCGGATGGGATAGCCGTTAAAGCGCCTCAGAGCAGTATCGTAATGCTGCTGCGCCAGTACGGTGGTTGGGACCAGGATTGCCGCCTGTTTGCCGTCCAGAATGGTCCGGAAAGCCGCCCTCAGCGCGACTTCGGTCTTGCCGTACCCCACATCCCCGCAGACAAGTCGGTCCATTGGCTTGTCGGAGTCCATGGCTTCCATCACATCCTGAATGGCCTTTCCCTGGTCGGGTGTCTCTTCGTATTCGAACGAGGCCTCGAACGCTGCAAAGTTCTCATCCGGGGGAGAGTAGGCCTTGCGGGTTGAGATCTGCCGCTTCGCATAGATTTCGAGCAGGTCTTTTGCCATTTCTTGAATGGATTTCTTCACACGGGCCTTGGTCTTGGCCCATCCTTTTCCACCCAGGCGGTCTATGTGCGGGGCCTCTTCCGAGCCCGAAATGAACTTTTGAATGACGTGGAGCCGCTCAAGCGGGTGGTAAAGCAGGTCGCCGCCCGAGTATTCTATAACCATGACCTCGCTGGGGATGCCGTCGAATTCCCTGGTGGCCAGCCCTCGGAAGATTCCGATGCCGTAATCCTCGTGGACCACCGGCTCGTTTTCCACGAGGTCGGTCAAAGAAGCTATAAGGCTTCCCCGAGCGCGCAGTCGGGTGGAAGTCCTCACCCGCGAGCCGAAGATCTCCTCCTCGGTGAGGACGATTCGCCGAGCTTCTTCCATGCGAAAACCGGAAGAGAGTTCGCCCACGTAGAGGCGCAGGCCTGGAGTAGGATCGGTGGTTAGATTCGAGCTTTCAAAGCCCTCCCCGCGAAAGTCTACCTTTGCCGGATAGGGCTCCAACAGCTTGAGCAGGCGTTCCGCTTGCCCGCGAGTGTGGCTTACCAGGAAGATCTCGCATCCCTCGTCACGCCACTGCTGCAAGCGCTTAACGAGATTCCCCATAGCCGAGTCATGTGACGCGCCCCTGAGAAGCTCCGGCCGGATATCTTTGTTGGTATGACAGGGCACGCGCAGTGCGGTCGTGCCGTGTTCTTCGATCTCCAGCGACGACACGGTTACCCGGCGGAACGATGCTATTCGTTGGAAAAACTCCTCTCGGCTCAGGAACAAGCTCTCCGGGGAAGGCACGGGCTGCCCGTCGCCGGCAGCTGCTTCCCAACCGCGAAAGATCTCTTCCTCCGCGTCTTCAAACGCGCGCAACAGAGTATCTTCATCGGGCAATACGAGGGTCGCGTCCGATGGGAGGTAATCAAGGAGGGTTTCCAGTTCCGTAAAAAAATAGGGGAGGTAGGATTCTGCCCCGGGAAATCGCACGCCGTGCTTGAAATCGTCGATAAGCCGCTGCCTTACCCTCTTTTCTACCCCGCGATCTTCGCACACCTGGTGCAGCCTGACCAAGCCACGCTCCAGCGCGTCGGGGTCGGGAATGAGCATGTGGAGAGGGCTAATACGGACGGAGGGAACGTCTTCTCTGGACCTTTGATTCGTTGGATCAAAGAACCGGAGGGATTCCACCACATCACCCATCTGCTCCACTCGAACCGGGAACGAATACAATGGCGAGTACAGATCTATAATAAAGCCACGTACCGAGAAGTCCCCCGGTTCTTCCACCAGCGGCGAACGCCGATAGCCCGCGTCAACCAATCGCGCCAGGAAAGACTCCCGGTCCAGTTCCTCGCCCACGCGAAGAGAAAAGCAGCTCTGCTCAAACTCTCCGCGGGGAGTGACTTTCCGCAGGAGCGCGTCAAGTCCCGACATCACGACGCGAGGAGAGGAGGCATCAGCCAGACGATAGAGCACCGTGGAACGAGCGAGAGAGACTTCGGTGTCCGGCACCTCGGAAGAGTAAGGTAGAATGTCCGAGGAAGGATACAAGAGCACCTCTTCCTCGAGAACTCGATCCGCGGGCCCCGTCGCTCCAAGGTAGAATCGAACGTCGGACGCGCTTGCCGCGGCCGCATCTCCGTCGGGGAGCACCTGAACGATAGTCCTGGCACCTCTCCTCACAGAAGCAGCCGTCAACAGGGCGGGAGCGGAGGCCACCAGACCATAGATTCCGCCGTCTTGCGCGGCTTCGGAAAGGAACTGAACCGCCCGCTCGAACGGGCCGGTGAATGTATTGGTTGAAGCAAAATCTCTCATTTTTCGGCGACTATTCGCTGTCTCACCATATTCGGGCCAAGCCTAGCATACGCCCCGGGGCAAGAAAAGCTCCAGGCAACCGCACCCGTAACCATTCAGTTACGCGGGGAAAGAGTGTCATTGCGAGCGGGGCGAAGCAATCTCCAACGTTCACAAGAGGGGATTGCTGGTGGGACCGGCATCTTGCCGATCATCCCCAATGGACAGGCTGGAAGCCTGTCCCACCATTAACTCTTCGCAATGACAGGTTAGATGCACTTGATTCCCTCGTGTAACTGAATCCTTACCCGCACGCTTCCAGCAATGCCGAGGCGCGCATGTTGTGCACGTACTTGGACAGTAACGTGGTACGAGAGTTTCTTCGGTACTATCATGGGGTTGTAGTCCTGAATGCACGATGGCGTTGACTTCAGGGATTCGATCAGTTATCCATTTTCTTTGACTTGGAGCCCTCAGCCTTTCCCATTCCACCGTGCATTATCAGTCGTGTCCACCTGAAGGGCGCGTGAACCCGTTGGATCGGGCAGACGGTGTTCCAGGGACCGTGATCCAGCCACACAGAATTGACTCCGGGTAGCCAAGAGGTAGCGCAGTGGCCCCTAAAAAGATCTCTCGAAAAGAGCTCCTTAAAGAGCCCGATGAGTTTCTCAGCACATCTCAGCAGGTCCTGGATTATGTCCGGACCAATCCTCGCACCGTGACCGCAATAGCTGCGGTGGTAGTCGTGGGTGTGATAGTCGGCCTCCTGGGCTACGCGTACATGCAGTACCACAAGCAGCAGGGCCACGAGCTCTTCCTGAAAGCCTATGCACAGTACCGGGCCGCGACGCTTGCCGAATCGGCGGAAAAGGAACAGTGGGAGAAGCTTTTCAAGACCTTTGACGATCTTGCCAAAGAATATAGATCTACACTGCCGGGAGAGCTTTCACTTCTCTACAGCGGGCACGTGTTGTATCGGATGCAGGATTACCAGGGCGCGCTGGAGCGATATACCAGTATGAAATCCACTAAGTTAGTGGACGAGGGTCTTGGGGGCATGGTGATTTACCACATGGCCATGACCAGGATGGCCCTGAAGGATTTCGACGCTGCCGCGTCACTTTTCGATCAGCTCGCCAAAGACACGAACTCACCCTACCGCCGCGAGGCTGCCACCGCGATAGCAGCGATCTATGAAGAAATGGGAAAGAAGAAGGAAGCGATTCAGGCTTATCGTCAATACTTGAAGATGTTCCCGCAAGCTCCGGATGCACCGTATGTGAGAGCACGAATAGCCCAGCTCTCTACTCAGGGTTAACAAGACCCCTTTGAATGATCACGTCCATTTCGCTGACCCAGACCGTAAACGTTGCCTGGTCGGAGTCGACAAGGTAACGCCCGGCCGTCTCCTGAACATCGGGATCGAATGCATTGTGGTCCAGGAGGTAATCCAGGATGAGCCGGACTTCGGTGAACGCCAAATCGTCTTCGAAGAAAATAGTGAAGAGCTGATTGGCGTGTAAGAAGGGAATAGAGTCCATTTTTATTCACCTTTTTCAAGCATAATCCAGGGTCACGTGGGGGTCAAGCAAGGATGGTACAGCATTTTGTGCTCTAAAATGTGCTGTTAGTTCTTGACATAGCTTTTCTCTGCCTGTATAACCCCGATTGGCAGTATGTTTTCCGATTTTGTGCTATTTCTTTGGTGAAAGGAGGCAAAGATGACTAAGGCGGATTTGGTGGCTCGGATTGCGGAAGAAGCGGGTATTTCCAAGAAAGCTGCTGCGCTCTCCCTGGATTCCGTGGTTGCGGCTATTCACGAGGCTCTGAAGAAAAGCCAGAAGATTCGGATCGCCGATCTGGGGAGCTTCAGCGTGATCAAGAGGCAGGCCCGCAAGGGAGTCAACCCGCGGACCGGGCAACCGATCAAGATACCCGCAACCAAGGCCCCGAAATTCACGGCAGCCAAGGCGTTGAAGGATTCGGTCAAAAAGTAATCGATGGTGGAGCCGGATACGGCTCGGCCGGCTTCAGCCGGCAACAACAATCGATCGCTTGCCGCTAGGTCCGGGTTGCGACGATCCAATAGTCGAGACCGGGCAACAGAGCGGTGACCGAAGCCGAGCGGACGCGGGCCGGTGGGCATTATGCTCAAGATCCGGCGCGCGGAGCGGGAGGACTCCCGACAGGCGAATCGCTCGAACTGATGTGGAGCGAGGCGCAGGCGGTAACCTCTCTCGGTTTGAGAAAATGAGATAGAGCTTTTGAAAGGCCGTCTTGTCCCAGGACGGCCTTAGCTCTCTTCAGGCTCAAGCATATGAAGGGTCTTTTTGTCATCGTCATCGCGCTTGCGCTGCTCTTGAACGGGTGCGCATCGCTCATGGACGCAAAATTCACCACTAGGGAAGGAAAGCCTTCTCCCTTCACACCTCAGGAGGACAAGATAGGGCCTCCTCCCGATCCCGCCATGAGGCCCTGAATCGGCATCTCCTCTATTGCCAGTCGTCGTCCGGTCCTGGTCTGTCTTCCCCAACGTCTCCGGGCCTCGGGGGACGAGGAGGGCGTGCGGGCCGCATCTCTTGCCCCGCTCCGGGCTGCATACCGTGCTGAGGTGGAGGAGGACGCATGAAACCGGCAACGGACTTGTAAAAATCCTTGAAGAATAGAATGAGTCGCGCTTGCTGGCGAATGGTGAGGAGCTTGGATACCTCGTCATACTGCCTCTCCCACAGATCCTTGAGTTGCCCTCTTGTCGTTCGAATCCTGTTTAATAGGTCCTCGATTTCTTTGTCCGAAGCCTCTCCGGCCGGCTTTTTCAGCAGACCTCTCAATTTTCGTGTGTCCTGGCTGACGGCCTGGCGTAGATTCTTCTGATCTGCAAGGAACCTTGCGCGGATCTCGAAAATCTTGTCCGCAGTCTTCTTGTCCAGATCCAGCGCCTCCATCATTTTCCACATCTGGAGTATTTCGAGCCGTTCCTGCGCTTTGGCCGGCCCCTCTTCCGGCTGGCTGCGCGCATCGGGGGCAAGAGAGGCCACAAGAGCCGTCAGAAGCAGTGCCATCAAAATCGATCGCATGTGGGTTCCCTTTCGACAATAGTGAAACGCACCGCGGCATTCATGTCCGGATGCGCCCTAGAGCAGCAAGTTGTCAGCTTCGTCCTCAGCCTCGAACCAAATCATGAGCCCATCGTTGAGGAACGCGATTCTGGAGTCCGCAGAGATGATCGCGACGGCTTGGACATCTGCGGATGCGTATCGGTCTTCTTCCACAGGGCCATAAAGCTCGTTCAAATCTTCTACCAACGCCAGGGTTCGGGAAGGCAACGTCTGCCCGTCCTGATCCAGTCGCATGGAGTACTCCCATGCCGCAAACACGGCGAGGACCACGCAAATGGCGGCAGCGGCAAGCTTCCAGCGCAGACCCCAGGCATTCCGGTTCATTTCCTTTTCACGAAGTTTCGCGTCCAGGGAGAGGTCATACCTGCGCCAGTATTCCTCTCCGGGATCCTCGGGCGCGTCGGTCTTCAGCGCGGCAATCAGGCGGGCCATTTCCTGCCGCAATTCTCTGCACGTAGCGCACTCCAGCACGTGCGCGTCCAGTGCCACGCGTTCCCTATCGTCGAGGCCCGCGTCCAGATCACGAATTACCAGTTCCTCTATGTTTGTGCATGTGAGCTTTTTCATCGATGCCTCCGACTTTCTTTCGGAGCGTCTTCACGGCCTGGAAGAAGTTGACCCGAGCACCGCCTTCAGTGCCGCCCAACAGACGGGCAATCTCTTTGTAATCCATCTCATCATAGATTCGGAGCTGAAGAGTCAAGCGCTGCTTTTCGGGCAGCTCCTCGATCGCGCTCCGAAGAAGAGATTGCGTGCTGAGTTCTTCGAGACGCTCGACCGGTGACGGGCCCGGGTCGGAAAGGTGCTCATTCAGTTCTACCGTGAAATCGTACTTTCGTCTCCGAAGGTGGTCACGGGCCGCGTTGATTGCGATGCGGTACAACCAAGTCTTGAAAGACGAGGCAAACATAAACCCGGAGAGTTTCTCAAACGCCTTGAGAAAAACGTGTTGCGAGATGTCTTTTGCGGCCTCGTTATCTCGAACTATCCCGAGGATAGTCATGGTTACCGGTCTGGAGTATCGCCGGACGAGCTCCGCGAAGGCTTCACGATTCCCGTTCCGGAAATCTCTAACCAGGTCCGCATCGTTCATTGGCCACCGTTCTGTTCAAATGGACGCCGAAGTCGCCGGCCACGTTATATGCCGGAAGAAAAAATTTTGGCACCGATTATAAAAGTATTTTTGTGAGACTTGCCATCGGGCGTGACGAAAAAGCGCGCCACCACGTGCTGAGCATTATGGTGACGCGCAGTGAATTTTGCGGGACATCTCAAGAGGGCACGGCATGGAGGCTGTCTCAGAACCCTAGAATGCACCAAATTCCACATAGGGGCGCTTCGAGAAGCGCCCTGATTTCGGGCGGTTCACGAACCGCCCCTACCGAATGGGCTGCAAATCATGACTTTTGAGACAGCCTCCACGCCGTGCCCAACAAAACTATGTCCTTCCACACGAAAACCAAGGCTCTCGAGGCGTGAGCAGCCCTGACCAGCCTGTTTACGCAGCGGCAGGTTGAGATCGCAGATAGTTCCCCTTGAGTTTGAGGAGCGCGCTCCTTTCGATCTGGCGTGCCCGCTCGCGGGTGATGCCGAAGTGCGCGCCCAGTTCCTTCAGCGTGTATCGTTCATCAGAGAGAATTCTCTTTTCGATGATGTACTTCTCTCGAGGATTCAGTGTCTCCAGCGCATCCTGGACCCATTCCCGTAAGCCTTCCCGTTCCTCAAGTATGGCCAGCAACTCTTCCTGATCGGGAGTCTGATCTTGCAACGTGTCGGTAAACGAATCGCGGGACCGGTCGCCGATCAGGTCGTCCAGCGAAAGATCATGAGCCTTCAGCCGCGCCTGCATGTCGATCACTTCGTCCTCGGTAACGCTGATCTTTCCTGCAAGCCTGGCTACGTTCTCCAGATGGTCTTCGTAGTCGATAGCCTCGGGGAGATCGGAGATCCGATAGAAGAGCTTACGCTGAGCCTGAGTGGTTCCAATCTTCACAAGAGACCACGAGCGAATAATGAAGTTTTGGATGTACGCTTTGATCCACCAGATAGCATACGAAATCAACCGATAGCCTTTGGTGGGATCGAACCGTTGTACCGCCTTCATGAGCCCGATGTTGCCCTCCTGGATCAAGTCCAGAAGTTTAACGCCGTAATTCCGATACCCTAACGCTACCTTGATGACAAAACGGAGGTTGCTCGTCACGAGCATTTGTCGTGCTTGTTCGTCGTCTTCATCACGGTAGCGAATAGCAAGTTCGGTTTCTTCTTCGCGGCTCAATAGGGGATAGTGTTCAATTTGAGAAAGGTATATCCTGAGTCCGTCCGTCTCAGTCAAACGATCCATGTTTTCCACCTCCGCCCTGTTTTCAGGGTGCTACCTAACAGTGAGATGCTGTGAGGTGGGAAAAGGTTTCGCGAAGGATAAACAGCCGAAGAGTTCGACACGATGATCTTGGATAAGCTCTGGGTAAGGATAAGAGGCGAATTCCTCAACTTCAAGGACGAGTTTTTTGAAGGTGGAGAGTTGCGTCGGAAGTCTGAGGAATTCTTAGAGAAACTGGAGCGCAGGCTGGCCGGTGATTCCACCTCCAGTGAAACCACGCCCGACCTGGATTCGAGGTTGCAAGCGTTAAGAGAAAAGCTCGAACAGCTTCGGGCACCTTCAGGGCAATCCGAGGAATCCGTGGAACATCAGGGTGAAGGAAGAATTCCCTCTACGCTCGATGAGCTGGAGCAGGCTCTAGACGAGCTTCTCCGGCTGCGAGCGGAAAAGCGCCCGCCTGCCGATCAATCGGAGGCCTCCCCGAAGAACCCGCGGACCCTAGGCTAGTGATGTGTCCCAGAAACAATGCTTGGGAGCCGAAGTACCGGGGTGCCGGTTCTGTTAGCCTTCTTCACCCTCTTCTGATTGGCCGCCCGATTCAGGGCCCTCAAATTCCTTCATTGCTCTTGCCAGATCGTCCAGCCGCTGGTCTACCAGGTAGTTGATGGAGTTTTCAGGCCAGTTGCCGTCTTTGTCCGGTTCTCCGGCAGCTATTCCGGTGAGGATTTCAATCCCCTGGTCCACGTGATCCACTGCCCAGATGTGGAACTTGCCTTCCTTGACCGCTTCAACCACTTCCGGTTCAAGATTGAGGTCACCCAGGTTTAGTCTGGGGATCATGACCCCCTGCTTTCCAGTAAGCCCTTTGGCTTTGCAGGTCTTGTAGAATCCTTCAACCTTGTAGTTCACCCCACCAATGGGCTGCACTTCGCCGTGCTGGTTTACGCTTCCCGTCACCGCAATCCCTTGGTCGATCGGTTTCTCGGAGAGCGAACTTAACAAGGCGTACAGCTCGGTCGAGGAGGCTGAGTCACCATCCACTCCCGAATAGGACTGCTCGAACGTGATGCTCGCAGTGAGATTGAGCGGCTTGTCCTGCGAAAAGCGGTCTCGCAGAAATCCTGAGAGGATGAGCACGCCCTTGTTGTAACTATGGCCGGAAAGCTCCGCTTCCCGCTCGATGTTGATAATACCTCCCTTACCCATGCTCGTCTTGGCGGTGATACGGGAAGGCCTCCCGAATGAAAACTCAGGCAGGCTGTACACGCTCAAGCCATTGATTTGGCCGATTCGTTCCCCTTCCGTATCGATCATGAGGATACCGTCTTCGATCATCTCGTGGATCTTGTCCTCGATCATATTGACCCGTTCGATACGTTCCGCGTTGGCTTTTCCCACGTGTGCGCCCGATATGGCCGAGGCGTTCTCGCTCCTGGAGTGGAGGTCGGCTTCCCGAATCAGGTCCGCTATACGTTCCCGTCGGGCGGTGATCTTCTTCTTGCGGCCGGCCCATCGCACCGCTATGCGTGTGAGTGCTTCGATCCCCGAGAGATCGAAGGGGAGCAGGTCCTCTTCCTTGCAGACGTGCGACACAAATCCTAGGAGTTTCTGCACATTATCCGCACTGTTGGGCATAACCGAGTCGAACTCGGCTTTGACCTTGAATATCTTCTGAAAATCCTCGTCGTACCATTGCACAATGTCGTAAATCTCGGGTTCACCGATCATAATCACCCGTATTTTCACCGGGATCTTCTCCGGCTTGACCGACGTGGTGAAGAGGAAACTGAACGGATCGGTCTGAATTTCCAGGACTCTTTCTCTCAGCGTCCTTTTCAGCACGGGCCACACACCTACTTCAACGAGCGTGTCTCTGGCATTGAGAACCAGGTACCCGCCGTTAGCCTTCAGAAAACTTCCCGCCTTGATATGCCGATAATCGGAGAACCAGACCCCGCGCTGGTCCACCACCCTGTCGATGCCGCCGAAAAGGTTGCGGAACGTGGGAGTGGTTTCAATGACCACCGGAGCTTTCTTGGTCTCGGAGTTGTCAACAACGACGTTGACTTCGTAATCCTTGAAAAGAACCTGTTCGGGGGGAGCAAGCATGGCCTGTCCGGGCATTCCTCCTTCGGCTCCCGGCATTCCCTGGACAAGTCTGGGCTTGAAGCGATCAAGATTGTCGATGATGTCCTGCTGGAGCTCGTCCAGGTAAGCGGTAACCGCGTCGTCCTTAGTCTCTTCACGAATGGGGCCGATTAGGTCTTTGACCACGGGATCGACCCGGTCTTTGGAAAGCTCCTCCAAATCATGCTGAATGGCCTTATCTATCTCCCTGGCTTCCTTGATGATTTTTTCCATCTCCTGGGAGAGTTCCTGATACTTGGCCTTGATCTTCTCCAACTCTTCGGCCGAGAATTTCCCCTCCTCCACCAGGGATTCCAGCTCCTCGATCTTCCTGGGGTTTCCCACAACCACAGGGGCCAGATCCGGACGGGTAAACGGACCCACCTGGACCTGCACCATCATGAAATTTGATTGCTGAACCTTATTCTCAAAATTCTTGAACAGGGCCTTTTGTCGTCCGATATGGCGATTGACTATTTCATTACGCGCGGACTGGAATTCTTCGCTCTCAAATATTGAGGGCACCTTCTTCTTGAGCGCGTCGATGGTGTCACCTATCCGCTTCTTGAATTCACGGCCTCCACCCGCGAGAAATGTAAGTAGCCTTGGTTGGTCGGGGTACTTGAAGTTATTTACATAGCAGAGATCGTTAGGGATCGGTCCCTCGACGTTGTGTTCCTCCAGGAGCTTCTCCACGGTTTTCCGCCGTCCGGTGCCCGGAACTCCGGCCACGAAGACGTTGTATCCGCCGCTTTTGATGGCTAGGCCCAACTTGATGGCTTTAACAGCTCGGCTCTGCCCGAGAACCTCTTCCTGGGGCGCCACTCCCGCTGTGGTCTCACCCACCACGTCGCGAAGAGAGTCATGCCAGATGAGCTCCTCCCACGGTACTCGCAGCTTGTCCCTCAAATTACTCATGTTTCCTCTTCTCGATTGCAACATGGCTTCGAAGGAGCAGCCCCCCTCCGAAGGTTTTACACCAACGCGTCTTTCATTCGGCATGACGCAGGCATATGTGCCGCAGAACCTCCACCGTACTCTAACACTACTATTATTTCCATATACTTTTGGTCCTGCAAGCGCCTATGGCCGGCAGGTCGCTCTGGGAGCCACAGAAAAGAGTAAATGGCCACGTATGTTGTAACCAACCTTCCGCGACTTAGAAGTCCATTTCATTGATACAGTCGCGCGTTTGGGTGCCACTGACCTGAGCTCGCTCAGGTCAGTGCTTCAGAAACGTGATAAGACGGCACTGACCTGGTTCCCAGGTCAGTGGCACCCGGATATGTGACCGAACCCGTAAGACGATGCACCCCGGCGAAGACCGTGCATAGATGCACGAAGGCTCCTCATCACAAAGCGCTCAGGAGGATCCTTATGTGATCCGGGGACATGGGGACGCGCCGAACTCGGACCCCCACTGCGTTGAATACCGCGTTGGCCACCGCGGGCGCAGTGGGAGGCAGTCCGGGCTCACCCACGCCGCCAAGATCTCCCACACTCTTGACGAGGTGGACTTCGACCTTGGGCGCTTCGGACATGGTCAGGATCGAGTAATCGGCGAAATTCTTCGATTTCATCCCTCCACCAGCGGATTCCACCTGCTCCTTCAAGGCCGCGGTCAGCCCCATCATGCTAGCGCCCTCAATTTGCGCGATTACGATGTCAGGGTTGATTATCGGTCCGCAGTCGACCGCGCATACAAGGCGCTCTGCTTTGATGCGGCCTTTATTCTTGTCCATAGTCACTTCCGCGACATGGGCCACGTAACTGCCATAGGAGAATTGATATGCGATTCCTCGCCTGCGGCCTTCAGAAAACCCGGCTTTCTTGAGGGGGTGATCTTCCGGGATTCCTTCAATAGTGATCACCGACTTTCCCGCGACAGCCTCGACGGGAATCTGACAAGAGCGGCCGGGTTCCCCGTCTACGTGAACGGTGCATGCCCCACATAGGCCCTGTCCGCATCCATACTTGACGCCCAGGAGTTTCAGGTGGTCTCGTAGCACCCAGAGTAGGGGAGTCCTCCGGTCCACGGTCACCTGATACGTCTTGCCGTTTACCCTGAGGTCAGCCATCGATGTCCTCCGTGGGGTGTTGCCGGGAGACAAAAATCGCCAAGCCTCCCTGAGCCAAACGGTGACTCTGGGTTGTTACGGCGAAGAAGCAGGCCATCCCGGAGCGAAGTGTCCCCACACTCTGCTTTGGAGCCATCTTGAAATCACGGAGAACCGAAAAACCTCGAATCAATTCATTGCAGGGCTACGGATTCCCCGCGGTGCCACAGGAGCAGCAATAATTCAACGTCCCGGCCGCATCATTGCGCTAAAGCTTCATCAGTTCTTTAATATCTTCTCTGGACCAGGGAAACGCGGGATCTTTGGCATCCCAAAGAAGGTCCAGAATTGCTTCCTCGTCAGTAATGCCTTTGTCCTTCATCATCTTGAGAATGCCTACTACAATTTTTCCCACGTCGAAGCCGAAATAGTCTTCTGCCATATTGAATCTCCCGGCAGTTCGGTCTTATCTTTTCTCTCGGCCGCCCTTGACGCAGAATTCGATGAAGCGCCTGATTGCATTGCGGGCATCAGTATGCATTTCGCCAAATTCCACGCCCACGCTGAATACGTCAGCTGTTTGGCGTTCGTACCATTCCACCTGGGCCAGGGCGTCAACGGTCCCGAAGGCTTTGCCCAAGTCCAGCACAAGCTCTAAAGAATTCCTGGCGAAAGAATACTCGGTGAAGGAAAGATGAAATCCATCAACCACCATTCGGGGAGTGTCAAATATGAGGCCGGTCAGGCTCAACGATCGCGTCATTCCCGAATGTTGGTCCGATCTTCGCGAGGGATCATCCCCGTGGATCACGATGAATTTGAAAGGGATCCTGACGTCTGCGCGCGTCACTTCGGAAACCTCATACCTGTGGTCCAAAGCCACGATGGTCGGCCTTAGCGGCCCGCCACCGCGTCGAGCCTCGTCTCAGCCTACGCCGTGAGGCCCGGTTCGCGTTCCGAAAAGGAGCTCGTCCACCAGCTCCACAATGAGATGGCCGATCACCTGGTGGACTTCCTGTATACGAGGGGTCGTGCCACCGTCAACTGTAAGATAATGATCGCAAAAATCGCGCATTCGGGCGTCCGGAGGACCACCAATGCCTATCGTAACCAGCCCTGACGCTCGGGCCGTTTCCAGTCCTCTTACCACATTTCTCGACGTGCCCGAAGTGCTGATTCCTATTGCCGCGTCACCGGCTTTCCCGATGGCTCTGATCTGCTTGTCGAACACGGACTCGTAGTCCACGTCGTTAGCTATAGCCGTGAGGATCGATGTGTCCGTTGTCAGGGCGATAGCCGCGAGAGGGGGGCGATCTATCAGATATTTGTTAACAAATTCCGCGGCTATGTGTTGGGCGTCGGCCGCAGATCCTCCGTTGCCGAAAAGAAGAACCTTGTTGCCCCGTTCCAAAACCGCGGCCAGACCGCGAACCACGTCTTCCAGTGCAGACACATTCTGCCGGAGAAAGGCTTGCTGGAGCTCCATGCTCTGATTGAAGATCTCGGCGATGCGTTCTTTCAAGGCATCGGGTCTCCTTGCACAACTCCCACCGTCCGGTATCCAGCCGGCATGTTAGTTCAGGGCCGCGGGGCCGCCCCAATAATGAACGATTTTTTTCACAGCCTCTAGCAAAAAGTGAAACACGTGTAGGGCGCACCCGCGACTGAGCTCGGGTGAGCTTGTACTCAAGCCTTATAACCCACGACCAGACTGTGCGAGAAAGGCACGCGGTTAAAAAAGGGGTGGCTCTGGCCTCTCCGCCCTGATAGGCTATAATCTATAGGATGGCCCGAGCCCCCGACTTGCAATGAACGGGCGGATCACGAGGCATCGGTCTGTGAGTTCGCGGGGATATGCCCGCGGCACTCAAGACGCGAAATACCTTATTCGAAATCCATGAAACTGCAACGCTACGACATCGTAGATTATTTTGACGACAAGAGAATATGTACCGGTGCTGTTCTCGATTTGGAAGAGAAGCGCCTACGCGTGCTCAGCGATCGAGGCCAAGAAGCAAAGATCACGGTATCAAGGGTTCTGTCCGCGGCAAGGGACGCCAAGTTTCCGTCTTCCGGCACCAGAGACGAACAGGTTGCCAGGCTCAAGGCGCTTGCCTCCAAGAGGGAGCAACTCAAGGCCAACGTAAACTTGCAGGAAATATGGGACGTGGTTAGTTCCGATGCGGAGGAGGTGAGCGCCGAGGATCTTGCGGAGTTGGTTTTTGGCAAGAGCGCGGATCCTGACAGCACGGCAGCGCTGCTGCGGGCCGTTCACGAAGATAGGATATTTTTCAGAATCAAGCCCGATCATATCGAGGTGACTTCACCTGCCCGGGTTGAACAGGCTCTGGTGCAGATGGAAAAGGAGCGGGAACGAAAAGAGTTCGTAAGCAGGTGCGCGGATTTCCTAAGCCGACTAGGGTCGGGCGAAAAAGTTTCGGCCGCGAGCGCGCCTGGCGGACTCATACCGCTTTTGGAAGAGGCTGCGGAAGCCGGCAAGGACTGGAGTGACCACAAGACGGTCAAGCAGATACTCTCTCATGCGGAGATTGCCTCCGATTTCGACCCGTTCAAGATACTCGTAAAGCTGGGGGTCTGGTCCCAGGACGAGAACATTCGTCTCAGGGCCGAGAGAGTACCGATCGAATTCGATCCCCAAGCGGAAAAAGAGGCTCAAGCGGCTGCCCATAGGCCGCTCCCCACTTCGCCCGAGTTTTTCTCCGACGGGGACGTGATAGCGATAGATTCCGCGACCACCCGGGACGTGGACGATGCGCTCTCAATTACGACCCAAGGGGACGAGACGATTGTGGGCATACACATTACGGACGTGGCCCACTTCGTGGACTATGGCTCGCTCCTCGACAGAGAAATCCGTCAGAGAGCCACCTCGATTTATCTCCCGGACAAGACCATCCCCATGCTTCCGCCGGAGCTCTCCGAGGATGCGGCGAGCCTTACGACAGGGCAAACCCACGCGGCCATCACGGTGAGCTTACGGGTTGGGCCTGACTACCAGATTCGGGAGTTCCGCATTTTTCCGTCTTTGGTGCGGCTCAAGGAGCGCCTGTCATACGAGCAGGCGGATCAGAGGATCGAAGACCCAAATTCCCCCGAAGCTCATCTATTTCGTGTGGCTCAAGCGTTCAGACACGCGCGGGTAGCCGCGGGAGCGCTTATTTTCAGGGACCCCGAGTTGGCGATTCGAGTCGATGAAGAAGGCCGAATAGAAGTCTCCATCAGAGACAGAGAAGCCCCGTCCCAGATCCTTGTGTCCGAAATGATGATTCTGGCCAATGGCCTGTTCGCTCGATTCCTGAAAGAGCATAAAATCCCGGGCCTGTACCGGAGCCAGCCGCCCCCCGCGGAAAAGGTCGAGCTTGGTGAGGTCTATGACCCGGTAGCATCCTATCGGGCCAGGAAAGCGATGGCACGCGGGGACGTCGGACTGGATCCTGCGCCGCATTCGACCTTAGCACTGGACCCATACACCACGGCCACGTCACCCCTTAGGCGATATCCCGATCTCGTGGTGCAGAGACAAGTCAAAACCTACCTGGACACTGGGCAGCCGCTTCTGGAGCGAGCTGAGCTGGAAAAGATCCTAGTAGAGATCTCCTATCCGCTGGAAAGAGCCACGGCGCTGGAGAGGGAGCGTCAGCGGTATTTTCTCCTGAAATACCTTAAGCAGAGAGTGAATGAAGAGTTTGAAGCTGTGGTGCTCCAACGGTTCCCTCGATTCCACCTTGTGCAGATTCGGGACTTGTGCATAAACGGGGCGCTGGCTACCCCGAATGGCTTAACTCTCACTCCGCATGACCGTGCCTTGATCAGAATTGAAAAGGTCAATCCCAGAGAGGACAGGCTGGGGCTCTCTCTCGTAAAGTTGTTGTAGACGCATGGCCGAAGAGAAAATAGCCCTCAAGATCATACCCACTCCTTCCACTCAGGATGTGTCGCAGTCTAGCCTGCTGAAGCTCTCTCACGTCATCAAGATTTCCCCTGAGAGCATCATGGATCGGATCTCGCGCGGACAAGGGATGCTGATCGTGATGAGGGAAAGCCCCACGGTGGACAAGCTGGAGGCTTTCCTGAAGTCTCTCGGTTTCTCTGTGACGCGCTCGCCTGCCGGTGACGTGCGAGGCCCCAAGCTAGTGTCCGTGGCCGACCGTCAGACCTCGGCACGTCGAGACCTGGCGCGCCCCCCCGAGGAAGGGGAATGGAAAGTCGGGGAAACCATCGAGAACCTATACGACGTTCGGGATATCAAGCGCGGTGGGATGGGGGCGGTGTACATCGTGCATCACAAGCGCTGGAACGTGATGCTGGCAGTGAAATCTCTGCTCCAAAGCCTCCGCCAGAATCCTGAAGACCGCGCGCTCTTTGTGAAGGAAGCCGAAACCTGGATCCAATTGGGATTCCACCCGAATATCGCAGCCTGTTATTACGTGCGAACTATTCTCAACAGCCCGCGCATTTTCATCGAATACGTGGACGGAGGCTCCATCTTTGAGATCATCCGCAGCCGGCAGATGCCGGAGTGGGACACGATCATCGATATGATGATCCAAGTAAGTGATGGGCTCGAACATGCGCACTATAAGGGGCTGATTCATCGTGACGTGAAGCCGGCCAATTGTATGCTCACCAAGGACGGAGTGATTAAGGTTACCGATTTCGGTCTTACCAAACGGAGAACATCGCAAGCCGGGGCTCCGCTGAGCGTCTCGTTGACGGATCTGCTCGCGCTGGGAAATCAATCCATCACCGCGGCGGGCATGGGAACTCCGAGCTACATGGCGCCGGAACTGTGGAACATGGACCAGGAGGTAGGTCCTCAAGCAGACGTCTATGCATTCGGAGTCATGTTTTTTGAGCTTTCTTGCCTCCAAAAGCCTTTTTTCCTCAAACCGGGACAACGGCGCCAGGATCTGGTCATGGCTCATCTAGAGAAGGCGCCGCCTTCGCCCTCATCGATCCGCGCGGATGTTCCGCCACAACTCGAAACAATCATCCTGAAATGTCTGGAGAAAAAGCCCTCCGATCGATACGGTTCGTTCAGGGAAATACGTAACGAACTGGCCGGTGTGTATGAGGAGATCTTCCAAAAGCCTTATCCTCGTCCGCCTGCCGATGAGGTGAAGCTTCTCGCGGATGCGCTCAACAACCGGGCGGTCTCCTTGATGGACCTTAACCACGAGGAGGAGGCCGAGGCAGCGTTGCGACAGGCGCTCGCATCCGACCCGTATCATGCCGAAGCAGTGTACAATCTTGGTTTGCTGGATTGGTCCCGCACCGGCAATCCGGATCGAGCACTGGTGGTGAAGCTGGAAGAGGTGAGCAAGACCCTGGAATACCGTGGTCGAGGGGCGCATCTCCTGGCCCGGTGCATGTTAACACTGGGGGACGCTCAGCGGGCTCGGGAGGCCGGCGAACTCTCCCTCTCGGCTGATGATGGTTCCGAAGAAAGGCTAAAGCCCCTTGCTATAGCCTTGATCGGAGTGGGACAGGACAAAGATGCCGCCACGCATCTGGAGACCTATCTGGAGGAATTCCCCGACGATGAAGACGCTCTGGGCTGGCTGATCGGCTCACTGGCGCGACAGGGCATGATAGAGGAGGCTCAGGCGCGATTGGCCCAGAACCCCCGCGCGGAGGCTCTGGCAGGGCTGCCCATGGAAAAGATCGGCGAACTCTTCCGATTTTCCCTGCTGTCAGAGACGCTTGTCTTGCAAGGCCATCGGGGATGGGTGACCTGCGCGGGATATTTCCCTCGTACGGCTCGGGTGATAACAGGCGCGCGCGACAGGACGATTAAAATATGGAACCTCAATGGAGGCTCGGAGATCAAGAGTGTTCCGGTGGTTGGGGAACCCCCTGCCGCGCTCTGGATCTCTCCCACAGAAGAGTTTGTGGCTCTCTGGGACGGCCGCCCGGGCTCACCGGTCAAGCTGCTCGATCTGGACGCGGATCGGTTTGTCGGCAGTCCCCTGGTGCATGTGGGTGCGGTGACGAGCGCGGTCTTTTCGCCCGATGGTCACCATATTCTCACTGTGGAAGAGAACGGCGCGGCTCGGGTCTGGGACATCCGTACCGCGAAGGCGGAAGAGACTTTCAAGGTCCCTATGCACAGCGCGGCCGCGGCCATTTTCCCTGCCGGATCGGGCCCTGAAGTCTTTCTCGTGGGAAAGGACAAGGTGATCCGACGTATGGATCTGGCTCGGTCGGAGACGGTCACCTTTTCCCGAAACTTGGGCGATCGCGTGACCGCGATGAGGTCTTCTCCGGACGGTAGCGTAGTGCTGACGGGCTCTAAGGAAAAGGTGTGCGTCGTCTGGGACGGCAAAATGGGCGAGCCTCTCGTATCGTTCCAGGGACATGAAGACCAAGTTGGTTTGATTGCTCTGAGTACTGAGAGAAACCTGGCAGCAAGCTACGATGCTAAGTCAGGGGTGAAAGTATGGGACGTCGGCAGCGGGCGGGTCTATCGCACATTCCCGGCTGGTGACAATGAGATCCTCTGCCTGACTTTCAGCCCTGATGGTAGCCGGCTCCTTGCGGGCGGACGAGACATGACCGCGCGCATGTGGGACGTCCGTGGGCGAGCACTCTGGCCGGAACTTGCCCTGGCCAAAGTGCGCACAATCAAGAAACAGATCAGTTCCGACAAGAAGTTCAAAACAGACATAGACGCTGCCAAACAAGCGATCAAGAGGGGCGCGCTCTCTTCGGCCTATGTGCATCTTCGTAAAGCTCAATCCCTGCCGGGTTATGAACGTGCCGACCTCGTGCTTGACCTCCTTCATCAATTGGCCGACCGCGGCATGAGAGTGGGTTTGCACGGCGGATGGAACCGAAAAACCGTCGAAACCTCGTCGGCCATAATGGACCTTACCTTTTCGCCCACTGCCATCAGTTTTCTTACTGCCCATGCGGATCACATGGTTCGCGTATGGAGCACCAAGACCGGAGAATGTGCGCAGATCCTGGAAGGCCATTCAAACCTTGTCGCCGCTCTGGCATTGTCACCCAACGGACGCGAAGTGGCATCCGGGAGCGATGACCGAACCATCCGACTGTGGGAAACGTACCCTGGGAGGAACACCGCAATCCTTAGAGGACATGGTGACAGCGTCAGTTCCGTGGCATACGCGCCGAGCGGGATTTCGGTGCTTTCAGGGTCGTGGGACGCAACGGCCAAGCTATGGAGGGCCTCGGACGGCTCGCTCGTCAGGACCTTCAAAGGCCATGAAGACAAGGTTTCCGCGGTGGGTTTTACCCATAATTCTCGATACATCTTCACCGGCGGATTTGATGGTTTGACGAAGATGTGGGACGCGGAGACCGGTAGGCCGCTCCGTGATTTGAAAGGGCACAGCGCACAAATTACCCGCATGAAGGTTTCACCGGGAGGCGACTTGCTTGCCACCGGCTCCATGGACGGTACCACCAGAATCTGGGCGATCGGCACCGGAGCCCACCTGCGTACTCTCGATGTGGACCCGAAGGGTGTGCGCGCGGTCGGGTTCTCTCCGGATGGAAGATTCATCATTACCGGCGGGACCGACACCAACCTCAAAATGTGGGATCTCCAGACGGGAAGGCTCCTCCGCGAGTTTCAGGGCCATGCTCGCGAAATCACCGCAGCGCAGTTCTCCTTCAACGCCCGCCTTCTCATCAGCTCCTCTGCGGACGGAATCGTCTGGTTGTGGGAGCTGGACTGGAATCTGGAATTCGACCGCCGCTGAACCCGCCTCCCTGAATGCCACATACTGTTCTGGGCCTGATCATGGGCACATGCAACCACTGCAAATCATCTGCACCGGTCATATCGGATACCATCGGATTCTGTGCGGACTGTATCCGAAATCACTACTCGGACGTCTGGCCGCAGATAAAGAGCGTCCATGACGAGAGTAGGCGCAGATACGGTCTTCCCGAAGATCCTCCCCGAGCTGAAGATGGAGTGACATGTCCCCTTTGTTTTCATGGGTGCTCGATTCCCGAGGGAGGATGCGGGTACTGCGGACTGCGACACGTGGAGGGCAGGCGCCTCAAAGGCGGAAGGCCTCACGAAGGGAATCTCACTTATTACCACGATCCGCTGCCCACAAACTGCGTGGCTGATTTCGTATGTCCCGGTGGCTCCGAAGCGGGTTATCCCGAATACTCGGTCGCGCAGGGACCGGAATACGGATTCAAGAACCTCGCTGTGTTCTATCAAGCGTGTTCGTTTAACTGCCTGTACTGTCAGAACTATCACTACCGGGAGAGCTCACGCGAGCGCGGCACAATAACGGCGCAGCACCTCGCGGATGCGGCTGACGAGCGCACCACGTGCATGTGCTACTTCGGCGGCGATCCGGGACCTCAAATCTTCCATGCGATTCGGGCGTCCGAAATCGCACTGACCCAGGCCGGAGGACGGGCCCTGCGGATCTGCTGGGAAACGAACGGCTCCATGCAGCGGCCGTTTCTGAAAAGGGTTGCCGAACTGTCTATCGGGTCCGGCGGCTCTGTCAAATTCGATCTCAAGGCCTGGGATGACGGGATACATCATGCGCTGTGCGGGGTGAGCAATCAGCACACCCGCCGGAATTTCGCGTGGCTTGGAGAATGGATTGTCCAGAGGCCCCAACCGCCATTTGTCGTGGCGAGCACGCTCCTGGTCCCCGGATATGTGGACGAGCGCGAGGTCGCGCATATAGCCGCGTTTATCGCGAGTGTGAATCCCCAAATCCCGTACCGGCTGCTCGCGTTTCACCCGGATTTCTACCTTCGTGACCTTCCCGCCACGTCCAGAAGCCACGCGGAAGAATGCCGCGACGCAGCCCTGCGCGCGGGACTCACGTGTGTTAGTATAGGCAACCTGCATTTGCTGGGGCAGGATCAATATTACTAAGGCGAGTGGAGACGGGATCCCGATTGCGTACCAGTGACTGAAAAATCCTGTAATCATCTTCGCGGCAGGAAAAGGACGGCCGGCTCAATGAACGGAAATAGTGACAAGATCTGGGCTTCCCCATGTTTTGAACAATCGCTGACACGGATACTTAATTCGCGGGAAAAGACCGTGCTTCCTCGTCTGGACTTCACAGTCGCCGCGGTCCTGTTTCCGATCTATTACAAGGACGGCGCTCCGACTGTGCTGCT
>JBMOME010000339.1:0-33191 GCA_049323095.1 Thermodesulfobacteriota bacterium | reverse complement strand
AAACGCAGCCGGAAGCGACAACCAGAGATATGCCGATGAGAGTCGCCGGCAGAGCAACGCCATCAACCCGCCCTTTGGAGGCAAGAAGAAAGCCCGCTGCCGCAGTAATCAGGTTGCCGAAAACGATCCCCGGTTTGGCAACGAGCAAATAGTTTTTGATCTTTTCAGGCATTCTCACATCATTCGATGATACAAGTTAAACATGATCCAGATGGTTCCTCCGACGAAGAGCACCATGATCGCTAAAGTGAACATCAAGGCCAGCACGTTCCACCGCGCCGCAGACGAGGCGTCCAGATGCAGGAAGTAATGCAAGTGCACCAGAATCTGCACGATGCCCGCACATAAAATGGCGGCCAAGGTCACCGAGAAGGACCAGGCACCACTCATGACCAAGGCAAACGGAATTGCGGTCAGGATGAGGGAAAGAGCGAAACCGGTGAGGTACGAATTGAGACTTCCCCTGCCGGCGCCTGCGGTGTCGATAGCTGTTTGACTCATTTACATGACTCCCATCAGGTAGACGATACTGAATATGCCGATCCAGACGATATCGAGAAAATGCCAGAACATACTTAGACGCATCAGCCGTGATTGAACGGGAGAGGTCAACCCTTTGGCGGCCACCTGAGCTATCATGACGGCCATCCAGATCAGCCCGAAAGTCACATGGGTACCGTGAGTCCCTACCAGAGCGAAATAACTCGAAAGGAAGGCGCTGACGTCCGGTCCGTGGCCTCGGGCAATCAGGCTGTGGAACTCATTGACTTCCATCAAGACAAATCCCAGTCCCAGGAGAAAGGTAACGGCGAGTCCGATCAGAACCCACTTCTTCATGCCGTGGTACACGGCCAGCATGACCAGACCGTAGGTCACGCTGCTGAACAGCAGGAGTAACGTTTCACCCAACACGTAAGGCAGTTCAAACAATTCTTTGCCCGTCGGTCCGCCGGCATAGTTGCGGCCCAGGACTGCAAAAGTGGCGAAGAGCGTCGCAAATATGATGAGGTCGCTCATAAGATAGAGCCAGAAACCCAGTGCTTGCATCCCGACGGTATCGGGATGTTCGACTGCTTCCTTATGAGCGAGGTCGATGGTGGAAGCGTCTGTTGTAATCATGTGCGTCTCCGCTACAAATTTTGTGACGGTCGGTTCGCTTGCAGGCCGTCATTTCGTGACCGCGGCCAACTCTAGATAACGTTCGTTTTCGATTCGCTCGACCTCGGCCGCGGGTATGACGTAATGGATGTCATCGTCCATTGAGCGGGCAATGACCGTGAAAAGCATACCCAGAGCGGCAAGTATGGCCAGCCACCAGATGTACCAGACCATGGCAAATCCGAACACGAAAGCGAATCCGCCAAGGATAAGACCGTGCGGCGCGTTTTTCGGCATCTCGATGTCGTCATATTGATCCGGCCGGCCATATGCGACTCCTTTTTCCTTCATTTCCGTAAGGGCATCAATTTCGTCTACGGCAGGTATTTTCGCGAAGTTGTAGACCGCGGGCGGAGATGATGTCATCCACTCCAAGGTACGGCCGTCCCAGGGATCGCCGGTCGGATCGCGGAGGGCACGGCGATCCCTAAAGCTGACGAGCAACTGAATTCCCTGAAAGAGGATGCCGAGCATGATCACGGCCACACCCAATGCGGCAACCAGCAGAGGGAGATGCCAGGACGGGGTGGCATAAAACGCCATGCGGCGGGGCATGCCCATGAAGCCCAGCACATACAAGGGAACAAAAGCAAGCAGGAAGCCGATAAGCCAACACCAGAATGCGCGTTTGCCCCAATTTTCATCTAAACGAAAGCCGACGGCTTTTGGAAACCAATAATAGAAACCTGCAAAAAAGCCGAACACCGCACCGGGGATAATCGTGTTGTGGAAATGACCAATCACGAAAAGGCTGTTGTGGAGCACGTAATTGGCCGATGGTAGGGACAGCAGTACGCCTGAAGTCCCGCCGATGACAAAGGTCACGATAGCCCCCAGTGTCCAGTACATCGGCGTAGAAAACCTTATGCGGCCGCGATACATGGTGAAAAGCCAATTGAAGGTTTTCACTCCGGTGGGGATGCCAATCAGCATGGTCGCAATTCCGAAAAAGAGATTCACGTTCGGACTCGCGCCCATAGTGAAAAAATGATGCATCCAAACTGCAAAGGACAGCACCGTGATGACGGCAGTGGCCCAGACCATGGATGTGTAGCCGAACAACCGTTTCCCGGAGAAAGTGGCGGTGACCTCCGAAAAGACCCCGAAAGCCGGCAGGATCAGGATATAGACCTCCGGGTGCGCCCAGGTCCAGAACAGGTTGACATACAACATCTGGTTACCGCCCAGAGCGTTGGTAAAGAAATGCATACCCAAGTAGCGATCGAGTGTTAACAGGGCGAGTGCTGCCGTCAGAACCGGAAATGCCCAAACCACAAGCACCATAGTGAAAAAAGTAGTCCAAACAAACAACGGCAAGCGCATGAGCGTCATGCCGGGAGCGCGCATTTTTATGATGGTGACTATGAAATTGATTCCAGTCAGGGTCGAGCCGAGACCGGCGATCTGGAAGGCCCATATCCAATAGTCCACCCCTACGTCGGGGCTGTACTCTATTTCGGTCAGCGGGGCATATCCCGACCATCCGGCTTTGGAAAACTCACCCACACCCAAAGATACCATGATCAGCAAAGCTCCGGCTGCAGTCAGCCAGAGACTGAGCGAATTCAAGAAGGGAAAGGCTACATCTCGGGAACCGATTTGCTGCGGCACAACGATGTTCACCAATCCGGCCAGAAACGGCATGGCCATAAAGATGATCATGATTGAGCCGTGAGCGCTGAATATTTGATTGAAGTGGTCGGGAGACAGAAAGCCAAGGGAGCCGCCCGCGGCAACGGCCTGCTGAGCGCGCATCAGAATCGCATCGGAGAACCCGCGCAGCAGCATGACCACTGCAATGATAATGTACATAATGCCGATCTTTTTATGATCGAGGCTGGTCAGCCATTCTTTGTAAAGGTAGGTCCACTTCCTGTAGTAAGTGACCAAGCCCATGAGCACCAAGCCCAGGAGAACCGCACCACCTACGGCGCCCATCGTGATTGGTTCGTGATACGGAATTGCTGAAAGGCTTAACTTTCCAAACATATCAATTTGCCTCCGCAACGTCGGGTCTTGGGTGTGTGGAAACGGAGTTTCTGCTCATAGGACCGTGATGTTTGCCCATAGTCGGATTGTATTTGCGTAGGATATACCCGAACAGATCGGGCTTGACTGAGGAGAAATAGGTCACGGGATGATAGCCGGCGCGCGGTTTAGCGAGCTTTTCATATCGGTCCAGATCGAGCTTTTCCGGGGATTGTCTGATCTTTTGCACCCACGATTGAAATTCTTCCTTGGAAACCGCATTCGCCTCAAAATGCATATCAGCGTAACCGGTACCGGTGAATTGCTGATTATGGCCGGCATAAGCGCCTGGTTTGTTGGCCAGGAGATGCAATCGGGTTTGCATGCCTGCCATGGCGTAAATCTGGCTGCCCAGCTGCGGGATGAAGAAGGAGGCCATTACGGTGTCCGAAGTGATTTTGAAGCTGACCGGAACATTGACGGGAAAAGTGATTTGATTGACGGTTGCGATATTTTGATCCGGGTAGATGAAGAGCCATTTCCAATCCAGGCAAACGGCTTCGATGTTGACGGGCTTGTCTGTCGAGGGGATGGGCTTGTAGGGATCCAGAGAATGGGTGCTCGTCCAGGCCAAAATCGCAAGACCGGTGACAATAGCAACGGGAACCCCCCACATGAAAGACTCGATTTTAGCGGAATGACTCCATTTCGGCATATAAGTCGATTCAGTATTGGAAGCTCTGTACTTCCGGGGAAACCAGAAAGCCATGATGTAGACGGGAATGACGACGATCAGCATAAGCACGATGGCTGCAATGATAACGAACCGCTCTGCCTCGCCTATCGGACCTTTGGGGTCGAACAAGAGGATGCTGCTGCAACCTCCGAGGAGCGTTGTCGCACTCAGGGATGACAAGCCGACAAGAATGAAATGTTTGTTTCTCTTCATATCTCCCCCACCGCCTCAAGAGAATTAACATTTTGGCCGAAATCGGCACAACCGCCGCATAATTCCGCGATAGTACGATTACTAAGCACTTACTCCAGCCGGGGCCTTAGTCTTAGCTTTGAGCCGTCCCACAGCCTCCTGAGCGAGCTCCCCGACCGTACAGTCCACCAGTTCCCGTTCTTCATAGACTCGTACTGGAGAAGTGTCCCGAACCATGCCCTGCAACCTCGATCGCGCTTCTTCTGCCTTCAAGAGCCCCACCGCGCGAGCTGCCAGCCCCCGAACCGCGGTATCTTGTGAATCCAAATACTTTGGTACATGCCCTGCGGCATCTCGGAGGAGTCCGGGTCTTTGCTGGGCCAGCCTCCCAATAGCCCACAGTACTCCCCGTTGCAACACTTCGTATTCAAGGAAGTTTCCCTTTTCGTCCAGATACGAGATCAGTATCGACGCGTACTCGCTTGCCATGACCTCGTCCCCGGCCATTATCTCGCCCATCGCTTCTGCTGCGCCCCATCCGATTCCGCCCGATTCGTCATTCAGGCTCCACATGAGGCGCCGCATAATGACCCTAGCAGCTTCCCTGTTCTCCGAAGCCAAGCTATGCACCACGACGCCGATTGCTGAGACGGCCCTCCAGCGAACCCTTTCGTCCTCATGATACAGCAATGAGATCAGCGCGTTCACTGATTGTCGCTCGGGAAACCGGACCAGCTTTCCCAAACCTCTCTCGAAATCAGCTGCCTGAAGGAGGTCTAGAATCGCTTTCCTGAGTTCTCGGCCTCCTATCTTCTTCGTTGCCACCTTGACGCCTCAACAGTCAGCTAAAAAAAGAGTCTGCAGCCTCAAGGCTGCCAAGTCCTTTGTTTCATAAGTTCCGTGGCGTATTCGGGTGCCACTGACCCAGCGTTTCGATGGGTCAGTGCTATTCTGGGATGCGAGTCCAGCACTGACCTGAGCAAGCTCAGGTCAGTGGCACCCATATTGACGACTGGATTTATGAAATGCTGTGCTAAGAAACCCCCTTGATTGCCTTGGAAATCTGCCTACCAAGTTCCACGCACTCTCGCAGCCCATCGTGGGTCGGCACGTACGGCAACCGAACCCCTGGATGCACCACCTCGACCTTCATCTCCTCCAGTTCTTTGGCGATCAACTTGACCGCCTCGCCGCTCCATCCGTACGAGCCGAATGCCGCCCCGATCTTGTTTTGGGGACGTAGTCCCTTCATGTAGCAGAGCATGTCCGCAACACGAGGCAACATATTGTTGTTGAGCGTGGATGACCCCACAATCACGGCTCTGGCGTCCAACATTTCCGTGATCACGTCACTGCGATGGGTTACGGAAAGGTCCATCAGCTTGAAGCTGACCTGGTTTTCCGCAAGTCCGTCGGAAATGGCTTTCGCCATAGTCTCCGTGCTGTGCCACATCGTGTCATAGATGATGAGTGCCTTTTCCTTGGGCTCTTGCTTGGCCCATTCATCATACGCCGCGACAATTTGCAGCGGGTTGTCACGCCAAATCAGGCCGTGATCCGGGGCAATCATGTCGATCTTCAGCCCCAGCTCGCCCACTTGGGCTATCAACTTGCGGACGAGCGGCGCATAGGGAAGCAGGATGTTGGCAAAATACTTGGTGGCGTGAGATATCAGTTCTGCATGATCCACCTCGTCATTGAACCGCTCGGACGTGGCCCAGTGTTGCCCGAAGGCATCGCTGGAAATTAGAACCGCGTCCTCTTTCAGGTACGAAAACATGCTGTCCGGCCAGTGGACCATCCTGGTTTCCATGAACTGGACGGTACGCTTGCCCAAGCTGATCTCTTGGCCCGATTCAACCACCTCGTACGGCCAATCTTCCTGATGGAAATGCTGCAAGAGCGCTTTCTTGCCCCTTGTGGAACAAAAGATCTTTTCCGGCCGCGCTCGCTCCACCAGATTGCGAATGCTGCCTGAGTGATCCGGCTCCACGTGGTTAATAACCAGATAATCGATTTTGGAAGGATCCACCAACTTGTATATGTTGTGAATCAAATCACTTTGAAGGCTACCCTTCACGGTATCGAACAGGGTTATTTTCTCGTCAAGAACGAGATAGGCATTGTAGGTGGTGCCTTTGGGAGTGGAATACCCGTGAAAATCGCGGACCTTCCAGTCCACTGCGCCGACCCAGTGAATGCCCTCTTTCAGCTTCACAATGGCTCGCAAATCAATCCTCCGTTTGGATTTTTCATGACCTCACTGCATGAGGCCGCACACTCCGCTTCCTCTTATTCGGGAGCAAACGCGTCCTTATCAGCTCCGCAGACCGGGCATACCCAGTCATCCGGGAGCTTGTCGAACGGGGTGCCGGCATCTACGCCATTCTCCGGATCACCCACCGCGGGATCGTACACGTAACCACACACCCCACAAACATACCTCTGCATGGCTTTTCCCTCCCTTTCCCCTAGAATTACACCGGACCCAAGGCCCGATAAGGTCAACCAATCCTTCTGCTTTTCACCGCCGGATTACGTCGCTGTCATTCTCTTGCCCAATTCACGGCCATAATCCTGAGCCATTTGCGCGCCGCCCTGAATGGATGCGGACTTCAACCTGAGCGGCGCTCCGACCATGTTCATTTGAAAGACGCAATATATTGCGCTATGCTTTGCGTCTGTCCCGATCTGGTCACGTACACGATCAGGGCCCTGGGCATATGTCAGCTCCCTTTCTTTGCCTCAGCCGCGCGTGAACGAGCATTTTCCACAGCCTTTCGGCCAAGCTCAAACGCTTCCTGCAACACGTCAGAGCGCTTCTCCACTGCGCCCCTTTCCTCTACGGCCTTCACGTACACCCCGCCTTCAAAGCTCATATCCAGCGCGTCAAAGAAATACTTGGCCGTCATCTTTGCGCCTTCGAAAAGATTTGCGCCTTTGGTCGCGCCGGCTGCGATAAGGTAGCCTTGACCTCCGTCGTATTGCCTCATCCGCTCAGGAGTCTTGTTGAGCCTTCTTCGGCACCACATGGCCTGGCAGCGATCGATCAGCGCCTTTGCCTGAGCCGGAATACCGTAGAAAAACATCGGTGCAGCAAGAATGATGATCTCTGCGTCCAGCAATTGCGGATAGACCCCCTGCATGTCGTCTTCGACCACGCATTTGCCGGTCTCGTCACAGCCCGCGCACTCGACGCAGCCGGCAATCTGCAAATCACACGGACGAATGGCGGAGACCTCCGCCCCCGCGGATTGCGCTCCCTTGAGGGCTTCTTCCAGCAGCCTATCGGTATTCCCGCCCTTCCGAGGGCTTCCGTAAATGCCAAGGACTTTCATGGCACAAAGCCGCCCCAAGTCTTCAGAATGGAACAACGCCGTGAAGCGCGAGGCTCATTTGCCCCCGAGTCGGGGATCTTGCCCGGTGGAGCCGCACTCAGGTACGTAGCAGCTCACGTTGAGAAACTCGCACTTTTCCTTGCACCCGGGGCAGGCATCGGGCGGAGCCTGTCCGGCTTCCTTTTCAAAGGTGTATCCACATGACGAGCACTTCCAGGTTATCTTTTCCATGAATCGGTTCTCCTTGCCGGCCTATTTCTTCGCAGGTGATTCTTTCGCCTCGCGAGGCATGTTCAGCAGCAATTTGAGCTTGTCTAGTATGTCTTGGATGTTCTTCGCCATGTACCAGCGTCCGTGTGCAAAGACGCCGTAATCGGCTCCCATCATGGCCGAAGCGAACCTCGTCGAATTCGCATAAAAGAGCCACTGCTGCACCCACTGCTTTTCAATCGCTTCGTCGAACAGGTTTTCTCGCTGGGCCACTCCCTTTTCCCAGGCCTGGAGCATAATCTTTGTCGCAGTCAGGGTCATCTGATTTGACGTCTCAATAGTGTTCTCCAGACGCTTCCAGTGACCCTTCACCCATTCCGAAGTGTGACAGGACGTGCAGACCTTATGCAGAGTCTCACGACGTTTGGTCATCTCAGCCTGATCAATCAGGTACCGCGACGCGCGTTCATTGGTGAAAGTGGTCGGGAGTTGGATCCCATCCTTGTTGACAATGATGGAAGTGTCCGGCGACTTAGGATGGGGATGCGCATAGATCAAGCCCAGAATGCGCCACGGGAGACGATCGCTCATCTGGTGAGTACGCTTGGCCACAGTCTCGCCTTCGGCGCTCACCAGTAAGCTCACATGGCAAACCGCGCAGGTGGGAGCTGAGAAGTCCTTGCCCACGGTCCAGGGCACCTCGGTCAGTTTCCATTCACCCTTGAGGGCTGCCGCGAGGTTACCGTGCTTGCTCACGTCGAACGCGGGATATGCGGGCACATCAGGCCCCTTATGGCACTGGGAGCAGGTGTAAGGCTGCCTCGCCGCCTGAATGGCAAACTGATGCCTGCTGTGACAGGCCGAGCATGAACCCTTGCTTCCATCGGGATTGAATCGACCCACACCCGAGTTCGGCCAGCCCTCAAGGATAGGGAATTCCATCTCACCCGCGTCCGTGTCTCTGGTCACCTTGCCCTTAACCTGAACTTCGGTCCCGTGGCAGTGATAGCACGAATCCGCGTTGGTCTCAGGATCCGGGTCAGAGATGGTGATCTTCATGCCCCGCAGGGTCTGGATACCGTTCACTGATTTCACCAGGGTCTCATACAGCTTGTTTTGCACGAGATTCTTTCGCGCGAAAGACATCAGGTTCTTTTCGAACTGGCAAGCCTCTTCGCTGTGACAGACAGCGCAGTCACCAGGAGAGACCACGATGTGAACCTTCTGGTCCCCATGCTCGAAGGTATCTTTGTGGCTTTCCGCTCGCATGGTGTGGCATTCCGCACAGCCCACCGCCACATTGGCCAGGTTTTCGGGCACATTCTCCGAAGAAACGCGGCGCTGGAGCTTAGGCCTTTTCATTGCCTGAGCCGGCGTGACCCGTGAATGGAGGCTGCGCTTCCAATCAGCCACGATTCCCGGATGAGTGCTGGCATGACACGCGATGCAATCTTCTGAAGCTGAGCTTATTGGCGCTTCGTCAGCGCCCGCGGCAAGTCCCACTACGCAAATCGGCGCCACGCACACTACGATTGCCACCAGTCTTGCGGGGAAATATTTCATGGCGCCCAACCCCCTGCAAATGAGTCTCACTGAGAATCCGCGTCAACAGGTTACTTTGGAAGCTGCTCCAACACTCGCATCAATTCTTCCAATCGCGGCATTTGGTTGATGTCGTGGATATCGACGTATCGGACGACCCCGTCTTTGTCTATCACGAACACCGCACGTTCCGCTACGCCGTCGGAACGGAGCACGCCATACGAGCGGGCAACCGCTCCGTGAGGCCAGAAATCAGCCAAGACAGGAAACCAGAGCTTCCCCATCTCTTTGGTCCAGGCATAGAGCGTTGGAATATTGTCTACAGAGATACCGAGCAATACCGTATTGTTCTTCTCAAACAACTCCTGCGCAATGTTGTAACCGGGCCACTGCTGAGAACAAACCGGCGTCCACGCCGCGGGTACGAACGAGATCGCTACGTTCTTTTTGCCTCGATATTGACTCAGTGACACCTTCTCGCCCGACACCGCCGGTAATGTAAATTCCGGGGCCTTATCCCCCACCTTGATGCTGGCTTCACTATCTCTAGGCTTGAGTGGCCCAGTCTTGTACATGCTTTCGCCCGGGACCTCGCGTCCCTCGCAGGCGGTGCAAAGGAACAATCCCACCGCTATAATTCCGATCACCACGGATAGGCCCAGCCTCATGGCGCGTACCCGCCTCTCGAAGATCTTCCTTCTCAAACCATAGCCCCAACTAGAACAGAATCTTCTTCAGGAACTCGTCCAGCTCTCCCAGCTTGCCCACGTGAGTGTACATTATCTTCAATCCGGAACCGCCCTCGGGTTGCACCACAATAAAGGTGGGCGTACGGAATTTTTCGTCGGCCGTGCTCTGTATCGTCATCTGATGGTCACTCACCATGGGAAAGGGAACACTGAACTTCTTCCTGAACAGCTCCACTTCGTACGGCGTATTGCCGGCCCCGATTCCGATGAGCTTGACTCGCCCCTTAAGAGCTTCGTGGTCCCGTATCTTCGCGAAGAGGCTGTTCACATGCTCTGCCTCCCGCTGGCAGTAAGGGCAGTACATACTGAAGACCTCTATGATGATGATCTCCGCTTTTACCTGCGGGAGCCGGAAGACACCCGCGCCCGACAGCCCCAGGTAAGCCTTGTCCGCGGCATCCTCCGGGATACTGAATTCCAGCCGCGACAGAGGCTCTCCCATGACCTTGATCGGATCCGCGCTCCACGATGGAGCGCCGACGACGAGGACTGCCAAGGCCACAACAAGTGCTAGAGGCATGGATCTGTTCATGCGATCTCACCTCCTCGACGGGATCGGGGAGTGTCTACGCGGCGAAAGCGATTGGCCCTTCACGCTGTGGCCTCCCTCACGGAGTCGGGCCCTGCGAGGGGTTTGAACATCTTCTTGGTCGCGCCGCATATGGGGCACTTCCAGTCATCAGGCAAATCCTCAAACCGAGTGTCTTTGGGTATCTTGCCCTTGCGGTCCCCCTTGTCAGGATTGTAGATGTAGCCGCAGTTAACCGTCTGGCATTGCCACATCTCTTCGAGACGAGCCATTCGCCCTGACCTCGCTTTCTGTTTCAGGTCTTCATTCGACGCGCGACCGTGGGGATGTGGTGACCGGGCTCCCCGAGGCCGCGGAGATCGCGACATGTCCGCGAAGCCCGATCTCTCCCCTATCAATCAGCCTTCCACAGGCCGTGAATATTGCAGAACTCTCGTGCGGTAAACTCACCCTGCACAGGAAAAAACGCTTCAGGTGCTTGACCGGGCTTGAGAAACTGGCGATAGGCCTGCCCGTCGGACACGATCTCCACCCATTCAATATAGTGTTTCTCTTCCATGGGGTGAGGAACGCTGCCGACCTTGACCTTCAGGCCGCCGGAAACCTTCTCTTTCACCGGCACGTGCTTCTCTTTGGCCGCGTCCACCGTATTCGCGACCAGCAGCTTCATCTCTTGTCCGCAGCAAACAAGCTCACCATTGCCGGCATGGACCATTTCTACCATGTTGCCGCAGATTTCACACTTGTAGACCTGCAAATTTTCCGTCATTTCGGAATCCCCCTTTCTCAATAAAGCAATTGGGTGAATTATCAAGAAGATGCGTAGAGCACGTCGCAGCTCTACCAGTTCTCCCCCAGCAGCTCGTAATAACCCTGAGGATGCGCACAAGCCGGGCACTGTTGCGGCGCTTCAAAACCTTCGTGCAGATACCCACAATTTATGCAGCGCCACACGACAGGGGTGTCACGCTTGAACATTCGCCCCGACTCCAAATTGGCCAGCAGGCCGCTGTACCGCTTCTCGTGCTGCTTCTCAGCCACACTGACCGCGTCCCAGATTACGGCAGCTTCGCTGAACCCTTCCTCTCGCGCGATACGCGCAAATTCAGGATAAATCTGATTCCACTCCATCCGCTCGCCCGCTGCTGCCGCAGTGAGGTTCGCCATCGTGCCACCCACGATCCCGGCAGGAAACGCGGCCTGGACAATAGTCTCTCCACCCTGGAGCTGCGAGAAGAAGCGCTTCGCGTGCTCCTTCTCCTGGTTCGCGGTCTCCTCGAAAATCTGGGCAATCTGGATGAGGCCTTCCTGTCTGGCCTTTGACGCGAAGTAGGTGTACCGGTTCCTGGCCTGCGATTCTCCCGCAAAGGCCGTGATCAAATTCTGCTCCGTCTGCGATCCTTTCAAGCTTTTCATATGACCTCCTTGATTAAGCAGCCCCGTCCGGGTCTCGCGTACTATTGTCGAGATTTACAAAACCCGGAGCGCACATTTCTCATTGGGTGCTGCGTGTTGAGCCTGTAGTATCATCATCGTCAGGTGATTGAGCCGCGTCCGGCTCGGTTCCAGCAATTCCACGTCTATTCCGGCACTGGGGACACAACCCCCTGAATTCAAGGCGATGCGCGAAGATCTCATAACCGCTTGCGTCTTGCACCGCGGCCTCGATCTCAGGGAGCGGGGAAACCTCCACGTCTCGGACTTGCCCGCATTGAACGCATCGAACGTGATAGTGGTCTTCAACCGTGCCGTCAAACCTCTTTGCCACCCCACTGAGCTCCAGTTTCAGAATAAGACCTGATTCAGAAAGAAGCTCCAGATTCCGGTACACAGTGCCGAGACTGATATTTGGCAGCCGCTCGCGCACCATACGGTACACCTCGTCCGCTGAGGGGTGCGACTTTGTTTTGAGCAGCTCTTCCAGTATGAGGCGGCGCTGCTTGGTCATTCTGAGGGGTTGGAGTTGGTTCATGACGGATTTCTTTCTTAGGAATAGTAACTACTACTAACTGGATAACCTTGTCAAGCCCTTTGTTCAAAAAAATTCCGAAAGCTGCTTCCAGACAAAGCTCCCACCCCTACGGCGCTCTCCACGATCAATCAGGAGCCAATTGCAGAGCTCCGGTGATCCGCCCGCTCATTACTATTCCCTTGCTCCGTAGCGACACGGACGAGTCGTCAAATTCCGGCGGATGAAGGACTGAGCCCTGCTAACGCGAGCACAATTTCCCCCGTGTTGAACAGTTATGACCAAACATCGAAGATATGGTTCCCAGATACTGGGTACGGTGGTGCTTTCAAACGGTCAAGGACGAGGAGACGAGCATTGTGGGGGCAGGTTTCAACAGGCTGTCTAGAAAACCTCGAATGCACGGCATTCTGCGTAGGGGCGCTTCGAGAAGCGCCCTAATTTCGGGCGGTTCACGAACCGCCCCTACCGAATGGATTGCATATTGTTACTTTTGAGACAGCCTCTTCAAACCTGCCCCCGAGACTAAGCCTCTTATCAATAATCCTGGAACAGTGAGACGAAACGGAAATTCACCGAATCAAAGAGACCCTGGTCAGTGAGCTTCAATTCAGGGATCGGGGTCAAGGCCATGAAGGAAAGCGTGGCAAAGGGCGCCTTGAGCGCGCAGCCGAGCCCGCGGGCAGCATCGACCACCTGGTGCAGGTTCGTGCGGACTTCTTCCAGCGCCTTGTCGGACATGAGCCCTGCTATGGGAAGAGGCAGTTCAGCCAGGACTTCGCCGTCCTTCGTGACTGACATTCCCCCGCCGATAGCGGCCACCCGTTTGGCAGCGGCCATCATGTCGCCGTCATTTGCACCCACCACGATGATGTTGTGCGCGTCATGAGCCACCGAGCACGAGATCGCGCCTTCCTTGAGTCCGAAGCCGCGGATCAGCCCCACAGAGAACGCGCCCGATCCGTGGTGCCTTTCGATAACCGCGATCTTCAGGATATCTCGCGCTGAGTCGGCAACCACCTGGCCGTCTTGAACCTTGGCTTCTTCGTAGACCCTTCTAGTGACTATCTCATC
Source organism: Thermodesulfobacteriota bacterium (assembly GCA_049323095.1). Classification (GTDB taxonomy): domain Bacteria; phylum Desulfobacterota; class Desulfomonilia; order Desulfomonilales; family Desulfomonilaceae; genus VGSG01. The sequence goes on along the minus strand of JBMOME010000339.1, from coordinate 19,726 downwards.
AGGTACGGCCTGAATAATGTTGACTCGGTTTCCCTCTGCCGCGATGGCAAAGCCGCGAACCTTGTCCCAGTCCACATGCATGGTGCCGGTCACCCGCGCATCACGCGGGATCGGCAGATCCAGCAAGCACTTGCCGTTTTCAGCCACCAGGCGACCGCCATGGTACACACGGCTCGCTTTGACCTGCTTCAGATCTTCAAGCACTATGATGTCCGCGAGGTATCCCGGGGCCAGTGCGCCCAAATCCCTCAGCCTGAAATACGAAGCCGGATTGATCGTGGCCATTTGGATGGCTCTGACAGCATCGATGCCTTTGCCGATCGCCTTGCGCACCAGCCGGTTGATGTGGCCATGTTCTACGATGTCCGCAGGATCCATGTCGTCGGTTACAAAAAAGCAGTTCCTGGAGTTGAATTCATTGACTAGAGGGAGCAGCGCGTCCATGTTCTTTGCAGCCGAACCTTCCCGGATCATGACGCGCATCCCAAGCCTGAGCTTTTCATGAGCCTCGTCCAGGGTCGTGCATTCATGGTCGGAACCGATCCCCGCTCCCACATACGCGCACAGGCCTTTTCCGGAAAGACCGGGAGCATGGCCGTCCCGCACCTTGTCTTTGAAAACCTGGATTTTCGCGAGGACCTCAGGGTCGGCAAAAAGCACCCCAGGGAAGTTCATCATCTCGGCCAGTCCCAGGATTCGATCATTGTCCTTGAATGGCTCCATATCGGCATGAAAGAGCTGTGCACCCGAGGTTTCAAAAGGTGTGGCAGGCACACACGATGGAAACATGAGGAAGACCCTGAGCGGCAATCCTTCGCTGGAAGAGAGCATGTATTGGATGCCTTCCACTCCGAGGACATTGGCAATCTCGTGGGGATCGGCAACCACGGAGGTGGTTCCCAACGGCGCCACGTTGCGGGCGAATTCAGGGACCGCCAACAGGCTGGATTCCAGATGGAGGTGACCGTCGATGAATCCAGGAGCAAGGTACTGGCCCTGGAGATCGACGGTCTCCCGCGCGTCGTACTCTCCGAAGCCGATGATCCTATCCCCGAGGATCGCCACAGACGCGGGATGAATCTCTCCGCTGAGAACGTTCACCACACGGCCGTTCTTTAGAAGAAGGTCCACAGGCCCCCTGCCTTGAGCCACGTTGATGCGTTCAGCCATGTCCGTAATTGCGGTCACTTCAGCCCCTCCATTCTGAAAATATCAGCTAAACTATTGCTCCCCGGCAGCTCTTCCGAAACTTCTCAGGCTCTGCCGCCGGCCTCACACAAGTGCGGAATCCACTGCGGTGCGACAAGAGCACGCATCATAGTTTATCTTGGGAAGTGCCTTGAAGAATATCTTTTTCACATTCTCCACGTTCTTCCGCATGGTGGTTGCGATCATTTCCCAGGTAACCGGAGCTTCGCTTTCGTGCCATGCGTCGTAATCCGTGCTCATGGCCGCGAGCGCGTAGCACATTCCGGCCTCCCGGGCCAAGACAGCTTCCGGAACGGTTGACATGTTCACGATATCTCCCCCCAGAAGGCGGAACATTCGGCTTTCCGCTCTACTCGAAAAACGAGGGCCTTCAATGGTAATAACCGTGCCTGTGGGATGGTGCGCGATCCCTTCTTCTTCCGCTGTCTGAATGAGGATCTGCCTCAATCGATCACAAAACGGGTCGGCCATGGAGATATGAACGACCTGATCTCCTTCATGGAAAGTGCTTTTCCTCGTGCGGGTGAAATCGATGAATTGGTCGGGAAAGACCAGATGACCTGGTCGGATTTCCTCTCGCAGCGATCCGCAGGCCGTCGTGGCGATGATGTGGGTTACGCCTTCATCTTTCAAGGCCCAGATGTTGGCCCGATAATTTACCGCGGAAGGGCGAATGCGGTGTTGGCGCCCATGCCTGAGTACGATGGCGATCTCCACGTCGCCTGCCTTGCCTATGATCAGGTCGGCCGAAAGCGCTCCAAATGGGGTTCCTTTCTTGACCGTCCTTACGTTCGTGAGGAAGTCGGGATCATCGAAACCGGATCCTCCGATCATGCCGATTTTGATCAACAGTGTGCTCCTTCCCTGCCGGTGACGAGTGTAGGGTCAGCATCCCGAACACACGGCAAGCCACGTACCTTGACATCCACTGAGCCGTAAGCGGCATACAGGAACTCATACGGTTCTGACAGTGTTCCTTTCCGCCGATTGCCCCATAAGTGGTGCAGAAGTGCGATTTTAGGTTCCGGATCGCGATGCTGTCAATACAAACCTCTCCGAGCACGTGGATGCCCCTTGCCCTGCGCGCGGACCGATCCACCCCATGAGAGATCATAGACGCGCCCGACCCTTCGGGGAGTTGTGGAACCCTTCAGAAGTATGCTTTACAATGGGTGTGGCGCCGTTCTTGGCGATATGCCAACTTTTTGTTGACATTTCGGAACGTTGTCTAATAAAGTCGCAACAATAGGGGAGTTTCAGTTGTATCCGGTTTGCGTCGGAGGAAAGCTCTTTCCGCGAGCCGATTGTGTTCTCTTGGCAATATGTCTGCTCGCGGTGGCATCGATGGCGTTCGCGCCGTCAAAGGTGAGCTATGCCCAGTCTCCGGCCATCGCCGAAGCCTATTTGGTCGGGGTCAAGAAATCCGACCGTGTCGGCAAGGATCAAGCTTATCCGGATGGAAAACCGGATGCAGTATTCGCCCTGAGTTTTCAGGAAGTTCCCGCGGGCCAAAAGATTACTGAGATTGAAATACGGACTATCGCAGGCCCCAAAGGTGTGTGGAACACCAAAGGAAAGCGTCCCGCAACCGGATTCGTGGGAATCGCCGATGCCCGGAGTCCGTCAGTGCTTCTCAATCAGCCGGGAAAACCACTCAAGCTCGACCCTAGGGAGCTCCGGAGCCTGCTCCTCTTCGTCACAGAGGACGGGCACTTCGACGACAAGAGCCGAAAGTATGCCGTCACAGTGACTCGTTCGGACGGGTCAGCTTCCACGATCCCCGTACGACTCGAGCCCGCCACTGCAAGAGAAGCCGAACCATCCGCGCCGGGGGCATTCCCGGTACGCATGTCCGCGCTTCTCAAGGGCATCTCAGACTACGACGCGGTGAACCCAGGAAAGACCGTCGGTGGAGACGACAAGGCGGACGGCCTCTTCGTGCTCACGGTGGAAGCTACGGACCGTGACATCGTGGCAATCCAGATCAGGAACGTGGATGGCACACCCTCCGCGTGGGATACAGTGCCCGGTTCCAAGAACGGAGCCATTGGCGTTGCGCTCGTTTCCGACCCGATCAGGCTAGTGAACTCCAAGGACGGAAGCGTTCGTATTAAGGTCACAGATAAGGTCGACCTTAATCTGTACGTAGCTGACAACGGAAGCATCCAGGAGGGAAGGACCAACTATCGGGTCGCGGTGACGTTCAATGACGGTCAGGTGGCTTGGTGTCCTGCAAAAAAGGGCCTGCCGAAACGGGAAGATCGTGAAACCAAGCCTGCGGAGCAAGCCCAGGTAAATTTCCTCGGCACTTGGCTCGGAAATGTGAACACGGATGCAGTGGGGAAATATCCGGGACTGAAACCTGACGGCACAGGCGATGCGCAATTTGGGCTTGATATCGAGGTCACCCCAAAGAACACAATCAGAGGGATCGAGATCCAGAACCTCATCGATCCAGGCCAGCGCTGGGGTACTACAGGTACAACGGCAGGAGCCTGGGGGCTGGGTGTGGCTTACCAGAGTGCGCCCCGATCGATACTCAACCGTCCGGATGGCTCTATTAATATACCGATCTACGGGAGAGAGCAGTTTCTTCTCTATGCAGCGGATCCAGGGGATTTCGCGAAGGAGAGCGGGAATCTCAGGCTGGTTGTGCACATGGGGGACGGTTCTTCGTATCAGCAGCTCATTCGCCGACCTCCGGCAACCACGCCTTCGGTGGTGCCCCAGACCGGCGATCTGACAAAGGCCCAGGGGTTGTTGACCTGTGAATTCAGGGGCTTCATAGCCGATATCGTTAATCAATCCACGAAACCGGGAAAAGACGGGTACCTGGATGGAACCTTCATCGCGAAGATCCGCGAGACAGAAAAGAAGATTGCAGCCATAGAGATTAGCGGACCCGACGGTGTGGTACGCTGGTCGAGCCAGCCCAAATCTCCGGCCATGTTCCTTGGTGTGGCCCTGTATCCAAAGGTCTACAACCTGGTCAATCTCAAAGGCGGACCTCTGGATATAGCGGTTGCGGGGAGGCGCACGCTCTATTTGTACGCGGCGGACAACGGTATGCTCGCGGATCCCAATTCCATTTTGCGGATCATTGTTACCTTTACCGACAAGAGCCAGATATCCACCGAGGTGATCAAGTAGGCTTCCGGCCGGTTGTCGTGCAAGCCTCCAACTATGCCGCGCAGACTCGTCGATCGCACACCACCCGAAATTCGTCGATCTCCGGAGTCGAACTGTGCGAGCTATGCTGCTCGAAAAGACAGCGCCCGCTGAAGAACAACCGCTCAGAGCTGTTGACATACCCGTGCCCGAGCCCGGCCCGGGAGAAGTCCTTATGAAGGTACTCGCCTGCGGAGTGTGTCACACCGATCTGCACACGGTGGAAGGAGACCTGGCTCTCCCAAAGCTCCCCGTGGTTCCCGGCCACCAAGTGGTGGGAAGAGTAGAAAAGGCCGGCTCCGGAACGAAGCGCTTTACCGGTGGTGAACGGGTGGGGGTGACGTGGTTCCACTCCAGTTGCGGCGCATGTTCTGCGTGTCGGGCAGGCCGAGAGAATCTTTGCGCAAGCGCGCGATTTACCGGATATCATGCCGACGGCGGGTACGCGCAATACATGAAAGCTCCTGAGGCATCCGTCTTCCCTATTCCGTCCCAGTTCTCCGATATCGAGGCCACGCCTCTCCTGTGCGGCGGCGTGATCGGTTATCGAGCGCTGCGTCTCAGCGAGGTACAGCCCGGAGGAAGATTGGGGCTGTACGGTTTTGGGAATTCTGCTCATGTGGTGATTCAGATTGCCGTCCACAGAGGCTGCCGCGTGCACGTATTCACGCGCAGCAAGGCCCACCAATCTTTGGCGCGTGAACTTGGCGCAGTCTGGGTGGGCACTTCCAATGATGAGCCGCCTGAGGCGATGGATGCTTCCATCATATTCGCTCCGGCCGGATCGCTGGTTCCGGATGCGTTGCGATCGCTGGACAAGGGCGGCACGCTCGCGCTGGCGGGAATCACCATGACGCGGATTCCGGAAATGGACTACCGCCTCATCTACGGGGAACGTACAGTGCGAAGTGTGGCAAATACCACGCGTCAGGATGCGGAGGAACTGCTAAAAGAAGCAGCTCAGATCCCGGTTCGAACCGTGGTAGAGACGTTCGCGCTGGATGACGCCAACCGAGTGTTGCATATGATGAAGACCAGCCAACTCCGAGCTGCAGCCGCACTCGTGCCCTGAATTGACACTCTTGCAACTGAATCGGGGAGTTCGTGCATTGGATTTCCGGGGAGCCGTCCCAGATAACTCCCCCATCTGGTCGCCACGGGCCTCGACGAACGCTGAGAAACTATCAATTGCCCGGATTAGGGTTTTAGTGTACAACTTTGCCGCTCGATTCGGCATTTGACTCTCTGCAGTGACACCCTGGGCGGAAGGTTTCCCCGACGCTGTCGGAAGCTCCCTTCGGCTGCGCTTGCTCAACATTGAAAAGAGCTTCGGTTTCTCGTGAGGAGGTTATTATGGAATACGAAGGTTATTATTTCCCGGACGATCTCAAATACGAAAAAAACCACTACTGGGCAAAGCGAGAAGGTGACCTGGTAGTCATGGGCGCCAGTGAGTTCATTTCCAAGCAGGCCGGAGAAATAACCTTTGTGGATTTGCCCGAAGAGGGTGATGACCTTTCGCAGGGCAGACCTTTCGGATCCATCGAATCCGGGAAGTGGGTCGGTAGGATCTATGCGGTGGTATCGGGCGAAATAGCCGAGGTCAACTCATTACTGGAAGATGAGCCCGAAAAGATCAATGAAGATCCATACGGTGAAGCATGGATCTGTAAGATCCGGCCTTCAGCTCTTGACACGGAATGGCCCGGGCTTATGAACCCCGATGACTCGTTCAAAGCATTCCTGGCCGAAGAGATCCGGAAGATCACGGAACAACAGAAGTAATCGGTATTCGCGCGAATGACATCGAACCCCGCGCGGTCGGCTATGATCCGAACGCGGCTCTCGTGCTTCTGTTCAATGTTATTTCCATTGACGCTCAATGTACTTCCTGGTAGGGGTGGTTTCCCAACAATGACGGGATCGGCGCGGCACTACGCGACCTGGAGGAACCGCTCATGGAAAGCATGAATCTCCTCGACATCACGATCAAGTATTTCAACGTGATCATTTTCGTGATGTGCGTCCTGTTCGGAATGATCTCGTTCTTCGCCTCCTGGATCGCGTGGCGTGAACTCCACCACAAGCGGAACATCTTGCGCAGCGTCATTGCGGCTTACAACATCACTGAAGATACCGTGGAGAAAGGCCGCACTCCCTCAGGGGAACTGGATCTTGACCCTGCCATCGTGCAAACGGTTTTCAACAGCCTCCAAGAAATACTCAACGCCATCTACGGCGAAATGACCGGCAAACCGATTCCTCCTCGGGAAGATCGCACCCACGGGAGCCGCAGATCCGCGGCCCTGGGAAGCATCAAGAAGATGCTCAAACGCGACGAACCGGATGAACGAATCAACTCCGAGCATGAAGTCCCCTCCCTCGTTCCGGAAGAAAAGGAACGCCACCACGGTGCATATTACCCCTGAGCTTGCTCTGGAAAGGCAAGGCTATATAGGGATTGGCGGGATTCTCGTCCGATTCGCGGTTGTTGTACTCCGTCATTCCTGCGGAAGCACATAGGCGACAAGTTAAGCAGCCCAGTTCTTTCGTCCGTCATTCCCGCGGAAGCGGGAATCCAGTCTTGGGGGATTGGTACAAGGTTTTCCACTGTCCGCTTGCTGAGCTTCTGGATTCCCGCGTACGCGGGAATGACGAGCTATGGCTCGCGCACTGCCTCTGACGGAATTTCCCATCCGATGACCAAATGGATACTGATTCCGCCAACCCGCATGATTGCCGGCAAAATCCCCTCGCCCCTTCCCTGGGGGCAAGAGGATTTTGTTCAAGGATTTCCCTGAAAATCAGGTCAAAAGCTCCGACTTATGGCAAGGTTATTAAGGAATTTGTGGAGGCGGGGTTGCCAGCTCGAAGATGGGTTCCATCTCCCGGACCATCCGCTGAATATGACTGGCTGCGGTAGGACTATACAGTCGGTTTGCCTTCTCCAGCACTTTTCTCCCGTCCTCCGCTACGCTGGTCCTAAAGATTAATGCTGCCTGCTCAGACGCTTCGCGCTTGGCCAGTTTTTTCGAGATCACTTTGGACTGGTTCCATGCCCGTATTTCATCCTTTTTGAAACAGGGTAGCTCATGGACATATTTGTCCCACAAGAGCACTATTGCCACTGTGGAAGCCACATCTGCCCGGGGTCCGTAGATGGCGTAGGATTGTTGACCGTCATGCGCTCCGACCGATTTAAGGGTGAGATCTTCATGATTTCTTTGACCCAGAACTAACCCAAGATGAGTCATGACTTCTTTGTTCATCCCACCAGGGACCATACCCACGATGCTCACTGAATGGTCACGGTTGGAGCCGTCCTCAACCAGCTGCCTCATCATGGCGAATCGAGCCACCTGTTCTCCAAAGGGTCCGTCAAACCCTCTAGCTTTCAACTTCTCCAGAACCATGGCGTATCGCACCAAGATGTGCTCCTCCACGGTTCGTGCTTCCGACGGCCAAGAGGCCGCCAATACCAGAATCACAAGCAGTAACCACTTCATGTTTCGCTTTTTGAACTCCAGATCGAGGATTTACCCACGCTGCCATGTGATCTCCAGTCTGTTGCATCCTTCGTTTGTCTCAGTTCGTTTCAGCCGGGTTGCGCACCCGTGTCCCCCCTTCCACCGCAAAGACCGGCCGCTACGAGACCAAAACCCAATGCCGGTTTCACAGGCGGGCGGGTAGAAGCTCAGCACCTTACCAGCTTAATTTTTGATGTCAAGAGAAAAGTGAGGCTGAGTCTAGTTATGCCGCATCAGAAGCGGAAACGAGGCATCCCTGGCCGGCATCTAGGGAGGTTATGAACACGCGTTATTGGAAGCAGGAATATGGCAGATAATTCACCCTTTGATATCCTTGCTCTTACCATTTTGAAGGGGAGTGGGGAAGCTGTACGGGCGTGTTTGATCACTCCTCGTTTCGGACACCATGAATCGCGCATACGCCGTCCCTTCAATCTGTTTCGCCGGCTGTCCGATCTGGAATGCTCGACGCCACTGCCGCCATTCCGGTGAGCGGCCATGATTTGCCGATCACAACGGAACGAGAAAGCGCTGCAATCGAGTCTGGTGCCATCCCACGAGACGCGGGATGTCCCGTCCCGCGGGACTCATCCGTGCTTACCTGTTATTGCCCGACGGCCGAAGAGAACCTCTCCAGCAGTTGAACACCATGCAAAGGACGTTCCGAGGGAACAGACCCGCACGGATGAGCTGCGCACATCCGTGGCACCAAATTTCCCTCGATTCGTAAACAGTGGGGGCGCACTTCCCGCGCCATCATCGCGAAAACAGCTTGGGCAGCTTCATGAGAAGGGTCAGATCGCCTTCCGCAGTGTACTTGCCGCTCATAAATGCCTGAGCCCCTTCCAATTCACCGCGAGAGATCGCGACCCACACTTCCGCTGGGGTCCTGATCGTCACGTCAGGGCTCTCTACCGAGCCCTCATGAAACGAAGCTCGTTGGTTCTCTATTCGAAGATTGGCAGAAAAACTTTCGCTGCCCGAAATCTCGAACTGATAGGTTACGGCCATTCCCTTAGCAGCTTCTGCGTTGAGGACTTGAGGCATTCCCTCCAGCAGCTCGCGAGCGGTCCGGCCACGGCCGGAATCTTTCTTCTCCTCCGTTCGGGGTTCCTCCTTCGCGCGGCCTTCCATAGTTGCCCGCTGCGACTTGATGAGACTCTTGACCCAGGCTGCCCGCATTTCCGGGCTTCGAGAAGACTCAGACCAACTCTGGCCGACATAGTTCTCAAAGCGGTCGTACAGGCCCTGTTCCTCCCAGTGTTTGTGGTCTGCCTTCATCAGATCGCGGTTTTGACTTATCAAGTTCCCGATGAACTGCCAAAAACGCAAATCGTTGTCTGTTACAGGATATCGACGACCCTGCTTCACCGAGCGCGCCAAGTCCCTTGCCAGGTCCTCAGCCCTGGCCTCCACCGCGTCTTTCCCGAGAAATTGGCCCGGAGAGACCGCGATAGCGGTAAGCTGTCCCACCGGGAACGCGCCGAATATCCTCAAAGTATTTGAAAGGTATTCCGCTACCCATGACTCGCCTAAGCCCGCGGATACCGAAACCACCATACCGGGTTTCCAGGACTCTTGCGGTCGATGGCCGTACCCAAGCGAGCGATCGAGGAAGGTCTTCATCTGCGCAGTCACGTTGAACACGTACACCGGGCAAGCCAAAATCACCGCATCAGCCGCGAAAGCTTTCTTCGCAATCGCACTGTAATCATCCTTGATCCAGCATCCGCCTTTTGTCAGGCAATTGCCGCAGCCCACGCAGTAGTTAATTCGGTGGCTGCTCAGGAGGATCTCTTCAAGCTGGAGACCTTCTTTCTCAAGGGCCCCGCGGAGCATGGCAATCATCTGAGACGTATTGCCTATCCGCTCATGAGGTGAACCATTGATTGCCACCACCTTATAACTATCCGCCATACGCCTTCCCTCCCATTTCGGTCAAGATGATTATTTGCTGTCCGCGTTATCTTTGAGCCCCTTGTGTGAAAGAACCCGGAGCTGAAATACTCGGTCGATTACATATGCCCGGAGGGCTCGAGCTGCACGGGTCATATCCATGGTTACTGCAGCGTCCTGATCGAACGGAAGATGTTCCGTTATCCGTTTTCGCAGAGCCATTTCGTGGTCCACGATCTGCTGGGCCAGCCGGTAGTAGAACGCGCCGTCCTGCCCGGTCATGCCCAGCTCACGGGCAATCTTCAGAATCCGACCTATCGCCGCATCTTGCTGGTCAAAGACCCCGGGGCGCAGCGGGAGCAATAAATGGATCCGCGTCAGTTCGTTTACCTGCTCTTCGGTCAGTCCCGTTGCCTGGCAAAATGCAGCCATATCCAGCTGAGGCTGCGCCTCATCGCCAAATATGGTTTCATGAAGTTCCGCCAGTACACTCAAGTCTCGGCCCTGATCGTGTTCTTGCAGCAGCGCCTTGATCGACGCGAGTGACATGCGATGCTTTGATTGCATCGCGCGAATGAACCCGATCCGTTCGACGCAGGCAGGGTCGTAATAGGCCATGTTGGGGCCCGTCTTCACCGGTGCGGGCAAGAGACCTTCGTTCATGTAATGAAGGATAGTGGACTTGGGCAATCCGGTAGCCTTGACCAGGTCCTGCATTCTGAGGAGGTCGGTAGGCCTTTCCGGGGGCTGAGCCGGTTGTTTCTTGGGTTTTCGCATCTGGCCACTCGTTGCCAAGCATTGCGGTACGAATGAACTGTACCTTGTGTATCGTCACGTGTCAAGTGTTACTTTACACTGAACTACGGGTAGCCAAATTCCCGCCGATTGCAAAGATCAGCCTATTACAATCGGGAGCTTCCGGCCGCCGTGCCTGCGCATTGCGCGGCGTGAGATGCAGAATCCAACGAGCACCATCCCGCGAGAAACGGGGCCGGCGGATTGTTTGCAGACGATGCGGACCCTTTCGCGTGCCACATCATACGAAAGCTCCCCAGCCACTTCATCGAAAAGTTGTAGGTGGTGCGATCGCGGCTAAGCGATGCGTTCGCCGGTCATACTTTCGATTTCATGAAGCAATGCGGGCAGGAGATCTTTTTCAGGAAAGGAGCCGATCTTCTTGCCTTTCTTGAAGAGAATCCCCTTCCCACGGCCTCCGGCGAGGCCCACGTCGGCTTCCTTGGCCTCGCCAGGACCATTGACCACGCAGCCCATGACAGCCACCTTGAGCGGGGTGACCACATGGGCAAGTGCTCGTTCAACTTTGCCCGCGAGGCCGATGAGGTCGATCTCAGTTCGAGAACAGGTGGGGCAGGATATCACTTCGACTCCTCTCTTTCTGACCTCCAGAGCTCCAAGTATGGCATACGCGGCGCGGACTTCTTCTCTGGGTGGCGCCGTCAGCGAGACCCTGATGGTGTCTCCGATGCCTTCAGAGAGGAGAATGCCTATGCCCAGAGCGGACTTTATGGCGCCGGGAAGCAGAGTTCCCGCTTCGGTTACGCCCACGTGCAGAGGGTAATCCACTCGACCGGCAAGGATGCGGTAGGCTTCGACTGTGCGGGGCACATCCGAGGCTTTCAGCGAGATCTTGATCTGATGGAAGCCTTCTTTCTCAAGCATGGCCACATGGCCCAATGCGCTTTCCACCATAGCTTCCGGAACAGGACCCCCGTACGAGTGCAGCAGCTCGCGTTCCAACGACCCCGCGTTCACGCCGATGCGAATGGGCACGCCTCGCTCGGCTGCGGCCCTGGTAACTTCTCGAACCTTGTGGCGAGCGCCGATGTTTCCGGGATTGAGGCGAAGACCGTCCACTCCCTGACGAAGCGCTTCCAGGGCCAGCCTATAGTCAAAGTGTATGTCCGCGATAAGGGGAATCGATATACGGGATCTGATCTCACTCAATGCGCGGGCAGCGGCCCGGTCGGGCACCGCCACTCGCACGATTTCGCAACCCGCTCGTTCAAGGCTACGGATCTGGCGGACTGTGGCCCTCACGTCCCTCGTGTCCGTATTGGTCATGGACTGAACAGCGATGGGTGCGTCATCGCCGACAGGAACACGCCCCACGTATATCCTTCTCGTTTTGCGACGCTTGATCTCCATGTCTGCATTCCGCAGGTGTAGCGTAAGGTTTATCTCTGGCTGGATTGCTAATTGAGCCGTTTTGTCCGCAGCTCCGGCATGGCAGAGAGGGCTCCCGCGACCTCACCCTTTTCTGTGCACATTGGTCAACGCTCGCAGGGTGGCGTTTTTTGAAGGGGGATCGGGGGAAACTTTTTTGTAATCAAAAAAGTTTCCCCCGATAGCTCTTTCAAAGACCCGAGCTCAGCGACCGCCGTACCATTGTTCGTAGTAGGTCATGTACTGGCCGCTCTTGATTCTTTGCCACCATTCTTCGTGTTCCAGGTACCACAAAACGGTCGTATCCATACCGGTCTGGAAATTGATGCACGGTTGCCATCCCAGCTCTGTTCGCAGTTTGGACGCGTCCATGGCGTAGCGACGGTCGTGGCCCGGCCTATCTTTCACGAATTTGATGAGGGACTCCGGCTTTTCCAACCTCTTCAGAATGTGGCGAACGATTTCCAGATTAGGCACTTCGTTTTCCGCGCCTATGTTATAGATCTCGCCACAGCAGCCTTTCCTCAGGACCAGGTCAATGGCTCGGCAATGGTCCACTACGTGGATCCAGTCCCGGACATTGAGGCCGTCTCCGTAGACCGGGAGCTCGCAGTCGCAGACCGCGTTCGTGATCATGAGCGGGATCAATTTTTCAGGGAACTGGTATGGACCGTAATTGTTTGAACAACGCGTGATCACCACGTCCATGCCGAAAGTCTTGTAGTAAGAGCGCGCGAGCAAGTCCGCGGCAGCTTTGGACGCGGCATAAGGGGAATTGGGCGCCAGAGGATTCATCTCAGTGAAGACACCCTCGGGCCCGAGAGAGCCGTATACCTCATCCGTGGAGATCTGCACGAATCGGTTGATCCCGTGCTTGCGACACGCGTCCAGGAGCACTTGCGTTCCCATTATGTTGGTGCGCACGAACGCGGATGAATCCATGATTGAGCGGTCTACATGCGATTCTGCGGCGAAATTTACCACCGCGTCCGCTCCATCTTTCAAAAGGGAATCCACAAGGTTCACATCGGCAATGTCTCCGCGCACGAAGACATGCCGTCGGCCGTAGTTTTTGGCATCCTGCAAGTTCTCCAGATTTCCCGCATACGTGAGCAGGTCAAGGTTCACGATGTCTACATCGGGATAGGATTCCAGCATGTACAAGATAAAGTTGGAACCAATGAATCCGCATCCGCCGGTGACGATCAGTTTCATGGGCGCTTCTCACAATGCCTGGCGGCCGATGACCGTTTCCGCACTGCTGCTCGTCAGGCTAGTGCGTGACCACGAGGCTGCAATCATTCTCGGCTCCATGTTAGATAATTAGAGAGTTTTTTTAAAGGGGGGCGATTCACCGAAACTGTCAGCCATCCTTTCGGGACCAGTCGTACGGGATGCCTCCTTGGTGCGGATCTGCGCGGTACTCATCGGGATCTGAGCGATGATAGGGTTCTGTAGGCACGTTAATTATGTACGCCTCATGCTCTGAGACGCATTTCCAGCCGTGATAAACCCCCGGAGGAATCACGATCAAGCATGGGTTGTGCTCGCCGATATAGAACTCGTTGGTCAGGCCTACTGTGGGCGAGTCCTTCCGGTCATCGTACAAGGCCACTTTGACCATGCCTCTAACGCAGGTGAAGAGGTCGTGCTGTAATTTGTGGTAGTGCCAGGCCTTGACTACCCCTGGAAAGACCGTGGTGAGATAGACCTGACCGAATTCCTGGAAATACGGGTCGTCTCGCCTGAGGATCTCCATGAGCCGTCCCCGTTCGTCGGGGATTACCCGAAGCGGGTGCAGTTCTACTCCGTGGAGAAGTTCAGAGGTAGGAGGCTGGAATTTCTTGGGTTTCATGGTTTACGCTCAATCGTTGTTCGCGCCGCCCTGCGCAACCAGGTTGGAAGCTTTCAATAGTGAGTCGAATGTGCCCGCGTCGGTCCACCATCCTTCCAGTTCGGACCAGGTCATCGCCCCCCGTTGAATATACATGTTGTTCACGTCGGTGATCTCCAGCTCCCCGCGTTCCGAAGGAGTCAAGGATCGTATGAAATCAAAGACCTGTTCGTCATACAGGTAAATACCGATAACGGCAAACGAAGTAGGTGGCTTAACCGGCTTCTCGATGATCTTGACGATTTTGCCGCCTTCGATGACCGGCACTCCGAACCTCTGTGGATCGTCAACTCTTTTCAGGAGGATTTTGGCTCCTCGGGGCTGTGTTCTATATTCTTCGACCGCGCTTGCGATGTTCTTTTCGATAATATTGTCACCCAGCACTACGCATATGCGGCCGCCGGCAGCATAGTTTTCAGCCAGCGAAAGCGCGTCTGCGATGCCGCCTTCTCCTTCTTGGTACGCGTAGTTTATCTTCTCCACACCGTATTCCTTGCCATTCCCCAGAAGCCGGAGGAAATCACCCGGATTATTGCCGCCTGTGACGATGAGAACATCCCGAATCCCGGCCCTGACCAGGCATTCCACAGGATAGGTGACCATAGGTCTATTGAATACGGGCAGCAAATGCTTGTTGGTGATCTTGGTCAGAGGGTACAGCCTCGTTCCCAGGCCTCCAGCCAATACAACGCCTTTCACGGTCTCCTCCCGGTGCAGATTTCCGAACCGATCCTACCATTGGGTGGGATATGAGTCAAAAGCCCGCACGCAGCCAGGCATGGGCACGCTCTTGCTGTCGTTTGACTGCGCTTAAACAGCGACAAACGGTCAGAGCCGCCCGGTCGCGGGCCGCGCGTGGCACGATATTCTACCAGAAAACATTTCTTTTGTGGCCTTCTTGTGAGGGCTCCGATCCATGCCTGGGTCAAGCTGGGCTCGCATTGACTAGCCTGGCGAAATGCGCTAGAAAATCAAATAAGCGCAACTAAACCGCTTCCTCTCCTTGCAGAAAGCTCTGGGTGCCGGGGGGTAGCTTCCTGTACGCGAAACACAGCCGATCTACAGGTCAGCAAAAGTGCAAAACAGTCTTTCAAGAAAGCGTCAAGGCCTGTTCCTCATAGGGAAAGAGCTCCTTGGAGACGCGTCCTTGGACGACAAATTGTCTAACGTTCTCGGCCACATTCAGGTCGCCTTGGATGAACCTAAGGATGCAAGCGCTTGGATCGAGTTGGACGATCGCACGTACGGCATGTCGAGAGATGGGACCAAAGAGCCTTTTGTGCTGGACATCCAGGTTGGGAATCGGGTCCGAGGCCGCCTCTGCCTTTCATATAGTGGCGAGACTGGGCTTTCGCCTGAAGATCAGGAGTTTCTCACTGACGTAGTTCATCTCCTCGATCGCGCGGTGCGCATATTTGATCGGGAAGCTGCGCTCAGGGTCCAAAAGGAACGTAGCGTCCGGCTAGCCGACAATCTGTACAAGGAGATGTGGAACCGCACAGAAGCCCTTGCAAACAAGAGCGGATACCTGGAAGGGATCCTTCACTCATGCGATGACGGCATTATCACCACGGATCTTGAACACAGAATCGTCGAGTGGAACACCGGGGCTGAAAAGATGCTCGGGTTCACTGCTGAGGAGATGCAGGGCCGAATGGTGGAGGAGATTTGGGAGAGCGCCGAAGATAGGGCCAAGATCCTGGAAGAGGTGACGAGCAAGGGCGGTGTCCGTAACTATGAGACACGACTGAAAACAAAGTCCGGCCGGCTCCGAGAAATCTCGCTAACCCTGTCTCTGCTCAAGGACGGCGAGGGCAAGGTCCTGGGCACCGTCGGGGTCAGCAAGGATATCACCCACGAAAAGGCGATGGTGCGTGAACTGGAGCTTCTCAATCTGAGTTTTCGAGAAACTCTGCATTTCATGAATCATGAGTTCAAGAATTCGCTGATGGTTATCGGCGGCTTCGTGAGGCGGTTGCTGGAATCGGAGGAAGATGCGCGTCGCAAGCAAGAGCTGGAAATCATCTATCATCATTCAAAATTCCTTGAGGCCATGACGCTGGACTTCCTGGTCATGGCCGAACTGGAACACGGTGAGTTCCATGTCAGGAAGCGCCTCATTGCGAATTACTACGAAGAAGTGATACTGCCCGCGATGTTGGGACTCAAAGAACGCTATCCCGACTCGTTACCAAGCTATGACACCAGTATGGGAGGCGTCGGCCATATAAGCGTTATGGGAGATCCCAACCTGTTACAAATCGTTTACCGAAACCTCTTCGGCAATGCGCTGAAATATCGCCATCCGTCCGGTAAGATATCGTACGGCGTGGAATTGCGGCCCGGCCATTATCAGTTCAACGTCTGGAATGAAGGACCGGGCGTCCCGCTGGGAGAAACCGAAAAGATCTTCGACAAATTCTATCGGGTAAATAGCGAGCTCACCAAGCAGAAGCGAGGAACCGGTCTAGGACTCTACAACATACGCCGAATCATTGAGGCCCACGGAGGCCGCATCTGGTGCGAAACTCGCCCCGGGGCATGGATAAACTTCCTCTTCACCTTGCCCAAAGAAAACTCAACGCCTTGATGTGCTGACCTACCTTCACATCGATTCCTATTCACAGCTCTCTCCGCTAAATCTGACGGGTAATTAGGGACGACGCCTCCATGAGGCAGACTGCTGAATGTGTCATTGCTTCGTGCTGACGCGCTCGCAAGGACAACTTTCGGCCTGGTTGGTGTCGAAAACCGACGCGGATTTGCACTGCTGGACAAGCCAGCAGTGGCACCCAAGCAGTCATCCTCGACTGCTGCATGAACGATGGGAAAACCCAGATGTGCGGGGAACGTCGATCATTCGTGTCGATGCGGTTTCAAGGAAGTGAAGAATGGGAGAAGACCTCTTTGTGTAAGTAAGTTTCAGCCTGACCGTTCTGAAGAAATTCTATGCGCCTGCGGTATTCAGACTTCCTGTCCAGGAAGTCGGAATGCCGCAGGAATATAGAAGTTTTTGGAGAGGGGTTCGGGGAGAAACCTTTTTACAAAAAGGTTCTCCCCGTCTTACTCTTGCTTGAAAGGACGATCAGCCGCCAAGGCCGCGGGGCCGCGGTTTGGCGGTGTCCGAGATGCGGGTGTGGACCTTTTCGTTCGCTCCGCCGGCCTTCCTGAGCGCCTTGTTGTAGATGAGCCGAGTGTCCTTGAAGTGGTCCGGGCTACCCAGCACCACGATGAGGAGAATATTATGGCCGGGATGGAACTTGGTGGCGAGGCAGTGTCCAGCTCGGACGGTGTAACCGGTCTTGCCGCCTTCCAGCGGAAGGTTATCCCGAAGCAGCTTGTTGGTGTTCCGGACCGGGTACCCGTTTGATGAGTTGGAGCTTGCGAGCGTGTAGTATCTCTTGAGGGAAATGTCCTTGATGGCTTTATGAGCGAAAGCCTGGCGAGCTATCAGTGCGATCTCACGAGCAGTGGAAACGTTGGACTTCACGTCCACGGATTTCTGGTCATCTTCGCCGCTGCGCACATCCTTACGATCCAGGCCGCTGGGCGTGTAGAATCGAGTCCTTTCCACACCCATCGATCGAGCCTTCTTGTTCATGGCTGCGACGAATTTGTCTCGTCCGCCCGGAAACGCGGCTGCCAAGGTTTCGGCACAGTCATTGCCCGAAGCCATGAGCAAGCCGTGGAGCAAGTCCTTGACCGAAACGTGATCGCCCGGCTTCAGACCCACCACCGACTTGGGAATCTTCCGGACGACCTCAGGAACCTCGATCTTCTTGTCCAGCGGCATGTGGTCCAGCGTCACCAGGGCGGTCATCAGCTTGGTGAGGCTTGCCACGGGCAATTGTGTGTCGGGATTCTTAGCCAGGAGAGTCCTGTTGCTGGCTAGGTTTACGCAGTAGGCTGCTTTGGCCTGCACATCGCGTTTGACGACTTTCTTCTCTTTTCCTGCGGCTGTTTGCTTAGCGGATGCCTTCGCTTTCCCGTTTGACGGCCACGAGCGCGCAGAAGCATCCGGTAGGTCAACCAGAGCCGGAAAGAGAAACCCATTCAGGAAAACCAGTATGACGGCGAGTCGGGACAGGGTAGCCCCTTGGAACAAAATCATAAGTCCTACCTGTGATCTACCCACGCAGACAGGCTTTTCGCCTGTCAAATTCATCTCTTAATGGGCTAATTTATAGCATACTTCCATCGATTTGGGAAGTTCTTTTTCTTTTTGCCCAGAATCAAAAAGGAAGAAAGAATGCGTGAAAATAAAGACCGGGCGTCACGCAGGTGCCTATGCTCTGCCTTGAGGCCCGATAACCACCCACAGCCGCTGGGATACGGTGTCGGCCCAGGTGCATTAAGCTAGTTGCCTTGGCCAGCACGCATCACCCCGGCGAAAAGCCTGCCCCGGGCTTGAACCGGGGCCGGGGTCCAGTTCAGGGCGGAACGCGCGAATGAAAACACTGGATTCCGGCTTCCGCCGGAATGACGGACAAGCAAAGACGCGACCTCAACTTAATGCCTGCCCCATTGCCACGCCCATACTTCTATGAAATCATGCGCCTGGATTGATAAATCCGTTACGGCTGGGGAATTGGCCCATTACTCACGGGGCCTTCAGCCCACGCCTTTGGTTCGGAAAAGGCGTGGACAGACCAATACCCTCTAACAGGACACCAACACCATGCTGAGAGCGAAGATATGGTTTCGATGCGCCGCGATGCACGATCCGGTTATGCCGGTTCTCGTCCAACCGGCTGTGATCGGGTGGAAAGGCAAGCACAGAGAGATCGATCTTACCATCGAGCGTGAGTTCAGCGGCGCGGAGTTGCTCCGGCGCATGAAGGGATGGATCACCGTGGATCCGAAGACGGCTGTGGAGATCTTCGAGAAGCACGGCCGCCTGAAATGCTTTGACAACGGCGAATTGATCGTCGAAATGGAAGACGAAGCTGCCCTTGCCGCGCTGCAAGCCGAGGTGGCGGCTACCCTTGGCGATCAGTGCGACGTGGAGCTTATCCCGAAGAAGGTGTGAATCCCGCTAGCGTCGCTGCGGTTGTGCTGCGGAACCAATGCTCACAGCCAAGGTTGTCCGGTCGTTCGTCATTCCCGCGAAAGCGGGAATCCAGGGCGGCCACCCTCTCAACTCTTCAAGCGCTTGACTTTGCGTCCGGGCCTAACCTAAATTGTTGCGGCTACGGAACGGAATCCCGTTTTCCTCCAAATGCCCCCGTAGCTCAGTGGATAGAGCGACGGATTCCTAATCCGCAGGTCGCAGGTTCGATCCCTGCCGGGGGTACCACAAATATCATCGCGTTCCGATTCTCCGGTTACCATTGCGTCGCGTTTGATGGAATGTCTCCGCTCAAGGCTTGGAAGGGGGAGTCCGGGGGCCCTTTTTGCAAAAGGATTGTTTCTTTTGCTCCGAAAGCCTCCGGGGGTTACTTCCTCTGCTTGAAGCCGCCTGCGCCCAGGATGGACGCTCCGAAAGTAGCCCGGCCATTTAGAGACTGTCTCAGAACTATGATCCCAATCGAGATCGTGCCACGATTAGTGAAGCAGGTTCAAACTGGGTGGCCCCGACGTCATACGTCGGGGTCGCGCAGCGACAGGAGGTTTATTCGGGCGGACATACGACTGTTGGCTTTATTGCTCGGCAAGCCAGCAAGAGAATGAGCCTCCTGTGCCTTCGGCACCGGGACGTATAGCGTCCCGGCCACCCACGCATCGTAGCACGATATTCCCAGCACCAGGACTTTTGAGACAGTTTCTTTATCGCCGGGAATGAGCGATCAAGAGAAGGTTTTTTCGTCCCCAGGTGGCGGGCGGCGGGGGAGTGCATGGTGGGCCCCCC
>JBMOME010000338.1:0-3921 GCA_049323095.1 Thermodesulfobacteriota bacterium | reverse complement strand
GGCCTTTATGCGAAAAAAGGGGATCACGGCACACATTCCGCTCGTCATCTACATAAATGGAGCCCATTCCTTTAATGCCGGAGGCAAGCAGGTCACGTTCGTAGGCTTCCCGACCGGTTCAGGCCCGTACCAGTTCCAAGGCAAATGGACGTTCCAAGATCTCGACCAAGTGCTCGGGTCTATGGCGGGTCGTTAGGATTGACTTTGTCAACCTCGTACAGCGATTAGGAGGCATACCGTGCTTAGTATGACCAATATCGTATATGCTTTCCGCGAGCTGACAACCCGCAAAGGGCGTTCATGCGCGGCCATAATCGGCATGGCTGTGGGGATAGCTTTGTACGTGGCTTTTGCGACGCTCTCGGACGGGTACAGGCGTCTCATCCAACTCCCTTTTGCTCAGCTCAGTGTGGATGTGACAATTCAGAAACCCTCCTCAATTCAGGCTACCAATTCGGGCAAAGGCATTAGATTGCCCTTTTCCAATCAACCCATTTCGGGCAGTGAATTGGAGAGCATCGCCAAGGTCTCTGACATCCAGGCCTTGATTCCCTCTGTCCTGCTCTGGGACCAATCTCCTAAAGGGTTCGTGATCATCCAGGGCATCAACCCGGCCACTCCCGATCTTGGCCCCGCGAAGGTGCAAGAGTGGGTGACCAAAGGGCGAAAGCTCAATGGAAAAAGTCACGAAGTCCTGCTTGAAAAGCACTTTGCCAAGTTTCACGGAAAGAACCCGGGGGACAGCATCCAGCTCGGGGGCAGGGACTTCGGGATCGTGGGTCTGGTGGAACAGAAGGAAGGCAGCACCATCTCCGCGGCAAACGCGTATGCGACAATCAGTGACGCGAGGGCCCTTGCCGAGCTTCAGCCGGATACGTCAAACATGCTCTTTGCAAAACTCAAGCGAGGGGCCAACGTGGATGTTGTCCGCGAGCAGGTGGCGCGGGTCCTGCCAGGAGCGATTGTGTCGAGCACAGACAACATCGGAGACATGATGAAGGGATTCAGCGCAATCTCAGGGATGTTCTCTTGGACTATGGGGATGTTGTCGCTCGTGTTCGCGGGAACCGTGACTTACAGGATTCTCGCAGGCTCAGTGAATGAACGTGCTGCCGAAATAGGGATCATGAAGGCGGTAGGGTGGAAGCAAGGTGACATCACCATCGCTTTATTGACTGAGACCCTTGCACTCGGGCTGATCGGAGGTTCGGCCGGAATCGTCCTGGGGTACCTAGGGAGCTTGCTTCTGGGAAGCTTGAAGGTTTCCGTTACCATGCCTTGGCACCTCAGCCCGGTTGCTGCCGGAGCTGGACATACGGCGGCCTTGAACGTGCACTCCGTGCACTTGCCCGTTGCGCTGTCCATTGAAACCGTTGCGGTGGCGCTGGCTGCTGCGGTGCTGGTCAGCGGCCTAACCGGTAGCCTAGTAGCCAGAAAACTAGCAGCAGTGAAGGTAATGGAGGCCCTTCGCAGCCTGTGAGACCCGCCCATTTATTCGATTGATTTGAGCGGCCTCCCTCTGCCGATTCGTTTTTCATGGCGGACGGGGAGCCGCTCATACAACTCAGATATTTACACGGCCAAAGCAAAGAGTGCGGACGTAGTAGCGCCTGTTATCCACCCCGCCCCCTTCCTGTCTCGGGACACGGCTGCACCGGCAGGGACGCCGGTGCCTACCAAAGCCCGCCCCTTCCTGCCTCCGGACACAGTCCTGGAGCAATCCTTCCAGGAAGAGCCGATTTCTTTTGAAAGATGCCACAAATTTTTTCGCGGGAACCGAACTATATCCTAGTATCAGTGTCATGAAGAGAATGCCGGTCTCTTAGGTCCAAGGCACAGGTTAATAAAAGGTCTTGACTTTATTGAGATAATAAGTAGACTAATTGACTAGTGAATCTTGAAGACGGAGTTGGGTATGGTTCCAGCCCGCTGGGTTGCCATTATCGCCTGCATATGCTTCATGGGGGCATCGGTGCTTCCGGCCGCGCAGCTAGCCTGTCGCTGTGCGAGCAAGATGGCTGCGCCAGGTGAAGAGGCAATACCTGATTGCTGCAAACGGGCCAAGATGCCGCCGCAATCATGTCCCATTCAAGAAGGCCCTTCAGGCTGCTGCGCTGCAAAGACCAACAGCGAGCCCTGCGCTGCGGGTAACTCGTTCGACCAACGTTGCCCTGTTTGCAGCCAGAAACAACCCTTCGATGTGGCTGCTCAATCGGGGCTTCAAGAAAACCAGCCTACCGGGCAAACAGTTGCCCTAGTTGCAAGTCTTTCTAGTGTTGACCAATTCGATTCCTTACCCGGCCTCACGGCTCTCATAGGACCCGAACGCGTCTTGCCGACGATTGGGGTCCTCCTCCGTACGTGTGCAATCCTCTGCTGATCTTTTCTTCCCGAGCGATCCGTATCTAATCTTGACTCTAATTCCGTAGTTTTTCAACGCGGGGATCGCGTATCCCCACACGGGTTTCGTAAAAAGTATTCGCCCTTATCAAGGGCTTGGCTCATTGGAGTTTATCTATGTCCAGTAAACGAGAAATGAAGAAGATCAATCTTGAGTCGCTCGAGCAGGTGGAGCGAAAGACCTCACGAGTGCACCTCAAGCGTGTAGCGATTGCCGTGGGGCTAGTGCTGGCCGTTGCAGCCAGTGCGTTTGGTGTGCATCGGTTGATTTCGGGCGAGGTGCTGGCTTCACGGTTCGCGGTAAATAAGCTCACCTGTCCGGCATGTGTCATCACGGTAAAAGAGGTAACGGCCAAGATCCCGGGCGTGGTGGAAGCCGACGTGCGTTTGGCCGCGCAGGATGTGACCGTGAAGTATCGGGACGGCAAGACAGGCCCGGAAACTATCAGAGAAGCCATTGAGAAGGCCGGCTATCCGATTAAGCTCGATGGGCTGTTCAAGCCCGAGGGTGAGGGGGTGGACGGAGTGGTGATCGCGCGGGTGAACGGTCGAGCCATATTTCAGAAAGATATTGAGAGCCCGCTTAATCCTGAACAGGAAAAGGTTACGCGGAACGACCCTGCAGCAGCGTTCTTTTCCATTGTTGGCAAGGAAATGCTGCTTCAAGCGGCAGACGGAAAGCAGATTGTGATTCAGCCGCAGGAGATTGAGGAGGAAGTGACCGCGATGGCCGCCAGAAAGGGAATCCCGCGAGAGCAACTCATTGCGGATGCAACCAAGACATACGGATCTGAGGAGAAGTTCAACCAGCTTGTGGCTCAGCAATTAGGCGTTCGTAGACTCCTCTCCGATTACGTGGCTGAAGGAATCACGGATCCGGAGAAGAAGGAACGCACCATTGTGGCGTGGATCGGGACCGTCTTCAAGGATGCGAACGTGCAGATCCTTGACGCGGGCCTCAGAGGTAAGCTCCAGGCTTCTGTTGGAGAGTCTGACTGGAAGCTCTTCTGGCCCAGAATGATAGGGCGAGATACTGAGCTAAAGCGGATTTTGGTTCAGTAGTGGAACGGCCGCGGCTCTGACAAAGAAGCATTCGCGGTACAATGCAAAAATAGTAAAGAAAATTTTAATTGATAAGACTGTAGAGAACTTTCTTAATAAGGCCGGATTGTCTCTTAATTCTATTCTTCCCGAAGGGAAGAAAATACAAGTAAGAATGACTGGCAATATCTGCTCTGGAGGAATAAGTGAAAATATCACTGATCAAGTGCATCCTTCCGTTATTTCTACCTGTCAGGAAATAGCTGCGTGCTTTGATCTTGATTTAGCAGGAATAGATATATTGACTACAGATATTTCCCGTCCATTGGAAGAAACGGGCGGAAAAATATCAGAAGTTAATCAGAACCCTGATATTGTTATGCATACAGATCCTTATTTAGGGGAGCCTATCGACACTGCCCGGATGTTCACAGAGTATCTCTTTCCTACTTCAAAGGATGCTTGGATAGACATCGACTT
>JBMOME010000337.1:0-33361 GCA_049323095.1 Thermodesulfobacteriota bacterium | reverse complement strand
CCCGCCTCGCTCATCTTGGGAGCGAGAATACAGATCGAACAATCCATCGTCGGAAAGGTCTTGTCGATCTGGGCCATGCGCCCGCCGATGCTTCCCGAACGTTCCACCAGGTAGACCTTGTACCCCGCGTCCGCGAGGTCCAGAGCAGCCTGAATGCCAGCAACTCCGCCTCCGATGACCATGGCCTTCCGCATCACCGGGACTGTTACCTCTGTCTGCGGAGCGAGCCTGGCCGCTCGAGAGACAGCCATCGCGACAAGATCCTTGGCCTTTTCGGTAGCCGCGTCTTTGTCGTGGAGATGCACCCAGGAGCAGTGCTCACGGATGTTGGCCATTTCCAGGAGATAGGGGTTAAGCCCAGCCGCCTCGCAGGCAGCTCGAAAGGTCGGTTCGTGGAGCCTCGGAGTGCAGGAAGCTACCACCACTCGATTAAGATTATGCTCTTTGATGTCGCCCTTTATCTGCTCCTGCCCTGGCTCAGAGCACGTGTAAAGCGAATCCCGCGCTAGGATTACTCCAGGCAGACCCTGGGCGTACTGGGCTACTTCCTCGCACCGAACTGTGCCGCTGATGTTTTTGCCGCAATGGCACACGTACACGCCAATGCGCAGTCCGTCGAGCGGCAAGTGCTTTGCTGTTGGTTCCGTCTTATCGCTCAATTGTGCCGTTCCTCCGGATGCCATCAATCTCAAGTCGAGTGTGGGACCGGCCTATAACTCTCTAACGTATCACAATCCTCTGCGGGCCGAAGGCGCCTTTGAAGGCTTCAGTAGGCCCTGCGCATATTGATAACCTTTGTCGAAGGCCGAGACATTCAGTTCCTCGGTTCCGGCTGGAATCGAAGAGAGAACCGATTCCTTCATGGATTCATACGAGCACACGCCGGCAAGGGCAGCGACAGCGCCCAACATCACGATGTTTGCCACGATCTTCTTACCCATTTCCTCGGCGATACGGGTGCATGGCACTCGGTAAAGCGTAAGTCCTTGCGGCTCCTTGCTCAGTTTGACCAGATCTTCATCGATGATCAGTACCCCTCCGGGCCGAATCGCGTCGCCGTAGGTCGCGAGAGCTCCCTGACTCATCAGCACCAGCACGTCCGGGCATCGAACCTTCGGGTAATGGATTGGGTCCTCCGAGATTACAACGTCCGCGGAGCAGGACCCGCCCCGCGCTTCGGGGCCGTAGCTCTGGGTAAATACAGCATTCTTCTTTTCAAAGAGGGCAGCCGACTTGCCCAGTATATGCCCCGCGAGGACAATGCCTTGGCCGCCGAACCCGGCTAACCTCACTTCTTGTTTGTCGGTCATGCGGCCTTGCCCTTTCCTTTGGACTTTGCTTTTGCCTGAGCGCGGGCCACGACAAGGGACTGATAATTCTGCATGAAATCAGGACGTTCCACATCGACAAAGGTTCCGACAACGATCTTTTCTCTGAGCCGAATCTCCACTTCACTGGGATCGGCTCCGTTGCGGACTTCACAGACCTCCCGGTAGTAACGCATCTCGTCCAGACCTGAACCGAGCTTGTTCGGCCGCCCAAACCCTGTGGGGCACGGTGTAACCACTTCCACAAAGGTAAAGCCCTTCTTGTCGAACGTCTGAGAAATCGAATGGACGAGCTGTCTGGCATGGTACGTGGTCCACCTGGCAACGTACACGGCTCCCGCAGCATGGGCCAGATGAGGCAGATTGAAAGCAGGCTCCGCATTCCCGAACGGCGTGGTGGAAGTCCGTGCGTCTACGGGAGTGGTCGGCGCAACTTGGCCGCCGGTCATGCCGTAGTTGAAGTTGTTTACGCAGATCACTTTCAGATTCACATTGCGCCTGGCCGCGTGAATCAAATGGTTGCCGCCAATGGCGAACAGATCGCCGTCTCCGGAAAAAACTGCTACATTCAGGTCCGGCCGGGCGAGGGCCAGCCCTGTGGCAAACGGGATCGCGCGACCGTGAGTGGTATGGTACGTATCCATGTCCAGGTATCCGGCCACACGACCCGTGCATCCGATCCCCGATACCACTGCGGATTGCG
This sequence comes from Thermodesulfobacteriota bacterium, assembly GCA_049323095.1. GTDB lineage: Bacteria > Desulfobacterota > Desulfomonilia > Desulfomonilales > Desulfomonilaceae > VGSG01. Next base: position 31,330 of record JBMOME010000337.1, on the reverse strand, counting down.
CGACCGGGATGCTCTTTTGCTTCATAGCTTCAATAAAAGCCGTAAGCACGATACCCAGACCGCAACCCGGACACCAAATGTGCGGGATCCGTCCCGGCTTCAAGAACTCGTCATACGGGTGCAGCCCGTGATCTTCCTGGATGTGCCTCTCTTCAGCCGCTTTGTCAAAGGGCTGCAGAGGTCTGTGTCGGACTTTCATGTGAACTCCCGGATTACTGGGGTCAAGCGCTTGGAACGATGATTCTGTGATGCCTCACAGGTACTCTCCCACAGCCTCTTCAATCTCTTCGGGCATATGGATCGATCCGCCCATCAGCGGCATCAGTACGATCTCCGCCTTGCCGCCTGCGGTGCGTTCCACCTCGTAGGCCATTTGCCCGTAGTTGACTTCCGGTACAACAAAGGCCTTCACCTTTGTTGCGAGCCGACGAACGACCTTCGATGGAAAAGGCCAAAGCGTGATCAGCCTGAGCAATCCGACTCGATGGCCACGTCCGCGCAGATCCTCCACCGCCTGTCGCGCTACCCTCGCGGTGCATCCGTACGCAACTACCACGACCTCCGCGTCATCCAGATGTACTTCTTCCACTCGGATGATCTTGTCCGCGTTCTTGCGAATCTTGTCCACCAGATGGCGCACATTGCGCTCCTGGACTGCGTCGGTGATCACCGGGTATCCGCGTTCGTCGTGCGTCAGTCCTGTTACGTGAACTCGATAGCCCGCACCGGCTATTGCCATAGGCGCAGGAAGAGGCCCTGAGCTGTCAAACGGGAGATAATCATGCGCCGGAGCCCGTGGCTCGGACCGTTCCACGATCCGGAGATCTTCCCTGCTGGGGATGACCACCTTTTCCGTGGTGTGTCCCACTACCTCGTCAGCGAGCACAAATACCGGCTGGCGATATATCTCCGAGTAGTTGAACGCGAGCACTGTGTAATCGAAACACTCCTGTGGAGACGACGGCGCCAGCGCTATGCAGCCATAATCCCCGTGAGAGCCCCATCGGGCCTGCATCACGTCCGCTTGACCCACCAGGGTGGGCAATCCGGTGGAAGGCCCGGCACGTTGAATGTCCACTACAACGCACGGCGTTTCGGTCATCATGCCCAGGCCCACGTTTTCCATCATGAGAGAGAAACCCGGGCCGGATGTGGATGTCATGGACTTTGTTCCGCCCCAGGACGCCCCGAGGATTGCTGCCATGGACGCGATTTCGTCTTCCATCTGGATGAAGATGCCGCCCACCTGAGGAAGCCGCACTGCCATCCGTTCGGCAACTTCAGTTGCCGGCGTGATCGGATATCCCGCGAAGAACCGGCAGCCCGCAGCGATGCCTCCCTCCGCGCAAGCTGCGTCGCCATGAATAAAATGCTCGCCTGTAAGCAGGTCCTTATCGGCCATGATTCGTCCCGATGCAGTGGCCTCATAAACGAGGCGCGTAATACGAGTGCGCTTTCAAAGAAGTAAAGCATGGGAGAAACTTCTTTGTGTAAAAAAGGTTCTCCCCGTCTTACTTTCTTGAACGCGCATCGGTATAATCTGTTCCTGTTCGCGCGGCTCCGGAGCAGTTCGGCTCTCTCGTTGGACGCGCCCCATATCCAAGGCGCGGGCCGTGCCGGCCTGCCGATCCCGTGTTCCCGGAGATTCAGCGCTTCTTCGCGTACCGCCTATCCTTCCGGGAATAGCGGGTGGTCACCTTCTGGATATCGTCTTCGGTTATTTTCTTGGCTTCTTTCAATTGCGTGTAGATAGCAAATTCGGGGCATATCAAACTGCACAAGCCGCAGTCTCCGCAGTCTTCCTCCGCTCCAAAGACCATTTCAGGCGGGTGGTAGCCCTTCACATTGAAGCGCTTGCTTTCCCGCAAGCACCCGTTGGGACAGAATTCAATACAGAATCCACAACCCTTGCATCGATTGTCAATAATGTGGACTTCGCCCCTGGGTATCGAATGGTGCTCAGCATCAAGCGGCAGACGCCAGAATCTCATCACAGTGCTCCATTGCCCGGACTCACGGACCCTCCTATGATAACTTTTTTTCGTCCACTGTCAAATGGTCGCCCACTGGAGCAGCCGCGCACAAAACGTGAAGCGCCGCCGCGTGGTAATGATTGAGTTACCAGCGGCCAAGTACTGTCATTGCGAGCGCAGCGAAGCAATCTCAGTGCTAAAGGAACGAGATTGCTTCGTCCCCCGGATCACGTCCGGGGCCCCCGCAATGACAGATAGCGTCAAAGCGCCTCCCGTAACTGAATGGTTACCACGCGTGCAAAAATACGGGCCTTCGTGTTAGGAGTAATCTAAGAAACTGCAGAGTAGTTGAAGGCCCAGGGATAGCTTGGCCTTCTTTAGTGGTTGGAACTATGTGCGGAATTGTGGGCCTGTTTGCAAAGAAGCCCCTTCCGGAGCTCAAGTCGCTCGTGTCGCGCTCTATGGAGCGTGCTGCGCACCGAGGTCCAGACGGCCAAGGACTGATCCTGGGTCGCGGTAATCAGCTCCTTGAGGATGATTCCGGCGATTCTGCTTCCTGGGGTCTGGGGCACGTGAGGTTGGCCATACTTGACCTGAGCCCCGCAGGCTTGCAGCCCATGGCCTCTCCCGACCGAACCTGCTGGATCACCTACAACGGTGAAGTTTACAACTACGTAGAATTGCGTGCCGAGCTGGAGTCCCTTGGGCACGCGTTCCGTAGCGGCACAGACACTGAGGTAATGCTCGCCGCGTACCAGGAATGGGGAGCAGACTGCGTAAATCGCTTCAACGGGATGTTCGCGTTTGTAATTGTGGATATCGCGCGTGAGCGCGTGTTTGCCGCTCGCGACCGCCTCGGAGTAAAGCCTATCTACCTCTGGGTAGGCCCCGATTTGGTCGCTCTGGTATCTGAGCAAAAACAGCTCCTCGAGCTTCCCGGATTCCGCGCCAGGGCACATCGCCGGCAGCTCATCGATTTTCTCATCGATGGCGTAGCCGGCCACGAACCTGATCTGTGCTTCTTTGAAGGAGTCCACCCGATTCCCGCTGGTCATACGCTTTCGTGGGCCCTCAACGAAACTCCAAGTGTCCATGCAGCACAGCGCTACTGGAATCCGGCAAGCCAGCCGAACAATCTGTCGTGGAACGATGCGGTGCAAAGTACAGGAGAGCTGTTCCGGGATGCGGTGCGCATCAGGTTGCGCTCTGACGTGCCTGTGGGAACGTGCCTATCCGGCGGCATCGATTCTTCAAGCATCGTGGGTGTGGTGAGCCGTGACTTGGGCGTACGAGTGAAAACTTTTTCGAGCTGCTTTCCAAACCCGGGGTACGATGAGCAGCCGTACATGGATGCGGTAAACACCCATTGCGACTCCGACCCAGTGAAGGTCTTCCCGGACGAGGAAGGGGCGCTCTCGGATCTTGAGAAGCTCGTATATCACCAGGATGAGCCCTTCGGCACATTGAGCATGTACGCCCAATGGTGCGTCATGCGGGCCGCGCGGAAAGCGGAAGTGCCCGTGCTTCTCGACGGTCAAGGCGGCGACGAGACCCTCTGCGGATACAAGAAATACGCCTTCTTTTTTCTCCGTGATCTCATTGCCCGGCATCAGTACTTTAACGCGGCTCAGCATCTATTTGGGCTTGTTACTCGCGGAGATCGTGGTCTGTTCAATTGGCGTAGCGGTCAACGCTACCTTCCCGCGTGGCTGCGAGGACGACAGGATTCAATCGATGAGTGGCTCAGGCCTGAGTGGAAGAAACTCTCCCGGCGTGTCTGGAGCACTCGCATGGCTGGCGTGAACGCGTTCCACGATCACCAGATTGCCGACTTACTTACGTGGAGTCTACCACCGCTGCTCCGGTACGAAGATCGTTCAAGTATGGCTCATAGTGTGGAAACGCGGCTGCCGTTCGTGGACTACCGCTTTGTGGAGCATTGTGTGAGCTTGCCCGAATCGGTCTTCTTTAAACACGGCCGCACGAAGAGACTTCTGGTGGAAGCTTTGGGAGATGCGCTCCCCGCGGAAGTGCGAAACAGAAGAACAAAGATGGGTTTTGAGGCGCCGCTGGCCATATGGCTCAAAGGTGCTCTGGGAAAAGTGCTGGAAGACCGCGTCAGAAGTTCTGAACGACTGCGCACGATCTTGGACGGAGACGCCGCTGCCCGCGCATTGGCCGCTTATCGCAACGGTGATAAGGCGTTTTCTGACCTGACCCTCTTTCGCATTGCCAGTGTGACTCTCTGGTTGGAAGCATTCCAAGTGGATGTATGACAGCGGATCTTGACTTGGGCTCAGGTGGCCTGGATTAGTCCGTGTTTTCGCATTTTGCTGTAGAGGGTGCTGCGACTGATACCCATCAAATGAGCAGCCCGGTACTTGTTCCATCCGCATTGTTCCAGCACCGCAAGCATGTGATCCCTTTCAACTCGGTCGAGTTGCGTTGTTCCGTTTCCCTTATCCGGCTTCATTTCGTTTGTCCGTAGTTCAACCGGCAAGTCCTCAGGCATAATCGAGGTATGCTTCGCGAGAATGACGGACCGTTCGATAGCGTTCTCCAGTTCGCGGACGTTCCCAGGCCAGTGATGGCTGAATATGAGATCCATAGCCTCGTTCGAGACGGATTGAATTCGCTTTGCCAGGCTATGAGAGTACTTTTCGAGGAAGTTGGCTACCAATTGAGGGATATCCTCTTTGCGTTCTCTCAGAGGCGGCACGTTTATTGAGATCACGTTAAGGCGCCAGTACAAATCCTCCCGGAAAGACCCGCCGGCCATGGCTTTCTTCAGATCCCGGTTCGTAGCTGCGATAACGCGGGCATCGGTGGTAAGAGTCTCTTCCCCCCCTACCCGCTCGAACTGCCGCTCCTGAATAACCCTAAGAAGGATCACTTGGGTCGGCAAGCTGATTTCGCCGATTTCATCCAAGAAGATAGTTCCGCCGTTCGCTTGTTCGAATCGGCCCGGTTTTCTGCGGATTGCACCGGTGAAGGCTCCCTTTTCGTGGCCGAAGAGTTCCGAATGCAGCAGTGTCTCTGCATACGCCGCGCAGTTGACCACTACGAACGGGCCCTGACTCCGCCGACTCTCCTGATGGATAGCCCTGGCCAGGACTTCCTTTCCGGTTCCTGACTCGCCCTGGATCAGCACATGGGAATCGGTCTCCGCGATGTCCATGATCAGATCGCAAATGAGCCTCATTTGACGTGACCGTCCCAAGAGGTTCATCAGCCTCTCCGATCGATCCATGGTACTGCTAAGGCGGCGGTTCTCCTGTCTCTCGTGCCGCAAACTGCGATAGAGGCGCCTAATACGCATCATTGCGTTCACTCGAGCGATCAACTCATCGGGTTCGTACGGTTTGGTGAGGTAATCGTCCGCGCCTCGGTTCAGACCTTCGATCTTGCTCTCCAGGGAATCCTGAACCGTGAAGAGCGTCACCGGAATGTATTGGAGCTCCGGGTCGTCCTTAAGTTCGCCAACAAGTTCCAGGCCGCTTTTACGGGGAAGATTTACGTCGAGGAGGATCATATCGGGCTTGTCGTCCGGGTCGTGCTCCAGGATCGTCAGTCCTTCTTCGGCTGAAACAGCCAGATCTGCCCGGAATCCGGCTGATTCCAGCAGCTCCTGGGTGAACGGCCCGTTGATTGGGTCGTCTTCGATGATCAGTACTCGGCCAGGCCGCGACGGCGAGACCATGATCACAATCTCCGTTCCGAGAAAGTTGGGGGCGAAGTGACTTGCCGGAAGGACATTGGCTACGAACGGCTCCTTTTCCGCGCGGACCGCACGTCCCGGATGGGCTCAGCCGGAGGAGACCCACGTACGATACGGTTATGGGCCTGGGCTATTTCGATGAAGTTGCGCAAGAGCAGGCCTCCATCGGGTTTGGCGCCAAAGAAGTATTCCGAATGGGCCTGAATTCCATACACGGGCCGGCTCGGATGCCGGATGATCTGATACGGGCTTGTACTATTGCCTGCGAGCCAGACAAAGCCGTCCGGAAGGCGTTTCACCTCGTCAAAGTGGTTCTGGACCATGTTGAGGGTCTTGCCCATGCCCCGAAAGATAGGATCATCCGTGAGCACTTGCACCTCTTGGCGGCCCCGTTCGGTGGGGTTCTTGCCGTAGGGAAGGCAATCGTCTTCATCTCCGCGAATAGCAGCGACCTTTCCGCCAAAAGCCAGAGCCAAGGCCTGATGACCTCCGCAGATACCGACGACGGGGATTGCAAGGTCCTCAGCGATAGTCTTGAGTGCTTTGAAGAAAGCCTCCAAGTCCTCCCCGTTCTTACCTCTGTAGCGGCACCACGGAACACCGTTGGGACTCAAGACGAGGAATGCGGGCTTAAGTCTCCGCATGTTTTCCACGGTGATTTCACGGTATGGAAGGACAATGCCACGACCGCCCGGACCGAGCTCTTCCATGCGGTCCCGTACGCGTTTTGCCTGCTTGGACGTGGGACCGGTAAACATGTTCACCACGATCCAGATTGGACCGGCTTTCAGGATTTCGGTCTTCCGTGAGTCAGGCGCCGAAGCCGGAGCCGATCCGGCGTTCTCTGCAAACAGATGCCCAGGTACGAGTCCGATGACGAGGCAGAAGCTCATAACAGGAGCGATTCTTTTGAAGAGCATCCAGGGGTACCTCAAAGTCCACGAGTCTTACGAGCCCAAGAAATGCCATGAATCGGCACATAAAGTAAAGTGAAATATCCGCCCATAGATATAACATTCACTTATATTGAAACATATCAGGTCATCGATTTTCGATTTCATCACGTAGTGCTTGATTTCCGGGGCTCACCACTCTAAAATAGTGAATTGTTTACGTGAGCCCTCCGGCATTCATCCCCGAGGACCGGAAGTGTGCGGTATGGTTGCCTCCAACCCCAAAGCCGCCTTCGCGGCGTTGTGCTTCGCCTCCCTGTTGGCGATCTCCTGGATGCAACCCTCATGCGCATCAAGTCTCGCCACTAGCCCTATCCATGAATTCCTCTTCCTCCAGGGAAAAAAGCTCTACGATGGCGGAAGGCCGGATCAGGCGGTGAATGTGTGGAAGAACATTCCGTCCGACTCCTTTTACGGTCCGATCATCTCGATTCTCAGCGCAAGAGCCTATCGACGGCTTGGAGAAGAGGCGCAGACCGAACGAGTGCTTCGGGAATTCCTCAGGAAGCATCCTTCGAGCCCATATGCCGATGTGGCGCGTGCGACCCTGTTTGAGAGCGTCTTCACGCAGCAGAAGGCCCGAGAAGCACTAGAACTGCTCCCTGACCTGCTCAGGAGGGCCGATCCCAAAGAAAAGCCCGCCCTGATCATCAAGGCTGCGCGGCTCGAACGCGAGCTTAAGCGCTATCCGGACGCGGTCAAGCACTATCGGATGCTCTATCTGGAGCATCCTGCGACACCCGAGGGACTCAAAGCAGGTGAAGAACTCTCATGGTTGGTGCTGCACGGAACCATAGCCAAACCCGATTACTCGGACACGGAACAACGAGCACGAGCCGGCCGCCTCTTCAAGCACGGGCGTTTTGATCTGGCAGCACAGGCTTACGACGCATTGCTGAAGAAGAGCCCCTCAGACAAGAAACTCGCGCTTAAGCTGGCAGAATCTCTGTACAAGGATCGCAAGAATGAGAAAGCGCTCGCGATCCTAAAGCAGCTTGTTAAGGAAGGCTTAACGGGAAATGACCGTCTGGAAGCTCTGCATCTACTCAGCCTGCTCTATTGGAGACTCGATCGCGAACCCGACTTCCAGACTTGCACCAAAATCCTTCTAGAGACAGGGACACCCAAATACAAGAAGAAGGCCCTGTTCAATCTGGCAGCGCACGATCTTGAGGTCGGCCGCCTGACCAAAGCCGAAGAGCGCTTCACGGAGCTGCTTAAGGCTCATCCCAACGATACCACCGCGGCTCTGGCACGGTGGAAGATCGCATGGATCCAATACCGAAAGAAGAAATACGCGGATGCGGCCCGCCATTTTAGGCAGGCGGCGGCTTCTCCCGGCGGTGGCTTGTCGATCCCTGCAAGGTACTGGGAAGCACGTTCGCTGGTTCTTAACGGGCAACCCCAGCAGGCTGCGCCGCTTCTCCGGGAGCTGGCCAATCAGGCGCCCCTAGATTACTACGGTCGTCGAGCCGCGCAACAGCTCGCCAAGTTGAAGGACAAGCCAAACCCGGACGAACGGCGTTCACGCACATTCCCTCGGGTGGAGCTTAGCCAGGAGCAGAAATCACACCGGTTGATAGTTGACGGGCAAAAGCTCATGGACATGGGTCTCCACGAATTTGCTCTGCTCAACCTGGAAGCCCTCCCTGCGTCGATGAAATCCGATGCAGCCATTGTCTATCTTCGAGCCAGAGCCGCTCACGGCGCGGGAAAGCACGGATACGCTCTCGAGATCTTGGCGTCCCGGTTTGGCGATCAGATTGAAAACCCGGCCCAGGATGCTCCCAAAGATTTCATCGAGATGGCCTACCCTCGCGTGCATTTTGCACATACAGTGCGCACAGCGGAAAAGCACTCGGTGGACCCGAACCTGATTTGGGCCCTCATACGACAAGAGAGCCGGTACGATCCGGACGCGGTTTCACCTGCCGGAGCTCTGGGGCTCATGCAGGTTATGCCTCGGTCCGCGGGACTACCACAGGAGAAGGGCAAGACCTCCGCGAAGACGATCGGGCAACTCCTCCATCCTGAGAGCAACCTCGCGGTGGGCATCCGCATCCTTTCGGGCAACCTCAAGAGCTTCAATGGTAAGCTCATCCCTGCGATTGCGGCGTACAATGCGGATATTGCAAAGGTACGGCAGTGGGTTCAGAGGAACCAGCGCATGGACCAGGACGAGTTTGTAGAAAATATTCCCTTCCTGGAAACCAGGCTATACGTCAAGAAAGTCCTTGCAAATTACGCCGCATACGAGGAATTGTATAGAAGAAGCGACCTTGCGGCTCGCTGGTAGTGCGCAGGCAATATTAACAATGAATGATTCTTCAAATTATACAGAGGATGAGCTTTTCGACGTAACGCCCTACCTGAAACTTGTCATCGATAAGGAAGGCAGGTGGTTCCAGAACGGCGCGGAGATCATCCATCCGGAAATCTACGCTCACTTCTACCGCGCGTTGGAAAAGGCCTCAGACGGCGGATATGTCGTGCGAATGGACAGGGAGATCTGCCGTGTAGAAGTCGAGGACGCGCCTTTTATCGTGGTGGGAGTCACCCTCGATCCCAGCGGCGATCTGATTATTCATCTCAACGACGGAAGCGAAGAACTGCTCGATCCTGAACAGTTCTGGATGAACCGAGATAATGTGCCCTACTCCAAAATAAAGAAGGGCGCTTTCCACGCCCGGTTTTCCCGCCCAGCCTACTATCACCTGGCAGAATTCATCGCAGAGAATAAACAGGGCCAGTCGTACTACCTTGACCTAAAGGGCAAGCATTTTCCCATCAGAATAGTCGATCAACCAACCTAATTTCGACGGGTCCTAAGGCGAGTCTACGATCAGGGTGACAGGTCCGTCATTGATCAGCTCAACTTGCATCATGGCGCCGAATACGCCTTCTTCAGTGGGAATTCTCTGCTCACGCACCGCGTGAATGAAGTCCCGGTACATCTTCTCCGCTTGTTCAGGCGCGGCTGAACCGGTGAATGACGGTCGCTTGCCTTTGCGGCAATCCCCGTAGAGCGTGAACTGCGATACCACCAGCATCGCGCCTTGCACCTGCGCAAGGCTGAGGTTCATTTTACCGTCCTGATCCGAGAATATTCTGAGCCCAGAGATCTTCTCCGCCATCCAACGCACCTGCTCCGGCCCGTCTCCGACCGCGGCCGCGAGCAGGACCAGCAGGCCCGGGCCGATCTCGCCCACAACCTTGCCGTCAACCGAAACCTTCGCTTGGGAAACCCTTTGAACAACCGCTCTCACTTCTTCAGCCTCAGGTATTCTTTCCACAGATAGATAAACGCAGGGACAAAGTCATCCGGATTCTGCTCCATAAGCAGCGTGAGATGGTCCGGAGCCATGTAACCGCCCCATTGGATCTCGTCAGCATTCGGCTCGGGAGTTTCATCCGTGACAGCTCGGTACAAGATTACATGCTCGTAATCGGTGATTTCAGACGCGGACACGCGCAGCACTTCCTCAATATGGGCATTGATTGCTAGCTCTTCGCAGAGTTCACGAACCGCGGCTTCCTCGTATCCCTCGCCTGAGTCCACGTGACCCGCGGCTGAAGAATCAAGGACGCCCGGAAAGCGATCTTTGGAGGCTGACCGTCTCTGGACGTAGACTGCGCCCTTGGAATTGAACACGAAGATATGGACCGCCCTATGCATCCAGCGATTGGCATGGATCTCCGCTCGCGTGGCTGAACCAACCACCTGGTCCCGCTCGTCGACCACTTCGAGAGTTTCTTGCTCGAGACTTTGGTTTGCATCGGGCATGAAGCACAAGCCTCTACTGCTACCGGCAGAGCGACCGCCCGGTTGACGCGGTCTTTCGCGGAAACCGCTACCCCTTGGGAACACTGCGCCCCAGTCTATCTTCCACTGAATGCACCTTTCCCTTAATTCTTCCTGTAGCGCCCTTCCTATCATCGATCTTCACGGTGGTAACGACCCGGTTACTCACACGGGTCATGGAATCGTGGCATTTGCGGATTACCTCAAAGACCTTGTCCCCCGGGCCTTCAATCAAGGTCCCCAGGGCATGGACCTCGAATTCCAGGCCGCTTTCTTCGATGATCTTAATCGACTCCGCGACATAGGCGCTGAGCCCCTCAGCTCCTTTGTCCAAGGGAAACACACTTAATTCAGCAAGCATGGGCATTCCTTTCTTTCAGGGCACGGCGCGCGACTATTTGCATTCCTTGCAGCTCTTGACGACCTTGCCGCCTTCTTTTTCGCAATCTGCCTTGGTATGAAGGTTATCGCATTTGCCTTTACCGTGGCAGCAGTACACGCGATCCTCCTTGCGAGGCAGTTTAGAAGGGTCCGGCGTATGCGCGAAAACCGCAAGCGCAACACAAATCCCAAATGCCAAGACCGTAAGAAACACAAACACTTTCCTCATTAAGAACCCCTTTCTTCACTCGCATGGTGTCGTGATGTCCAGCTGCCAACGATCGAATAGAGCGCGGGGAGCACCATTAGCGTAAGCAACGTGCTGGATATTAGACCGCCAATAACTACCGTGGCAAGCGGTCTTTGGACTTCTGCCCCAGTTCCTGTGGCCAGAGCCATTGGAACAAACCCAAGTGACGCGACCAGCGCGGTCATGAGAACCGGCCGCAATCTGGTCATAGCCCCCTCAGTTATCGCCTCATCAAGCGGTTTGCCTTCTTCACGGACCTTCTTGATAAACGTGATCATCACAAGGCCATTCAAGACTGCGACCCCGGAAAGGGCTATGAAGCCTACCGCGGCTGAAATGGACAACGGCATATCGCGGAGCCACAATGCTGCGATGCCACCGGTCAACGCTAGAGGAACGCCGGTAAAGACCAGCAAAGCGTCTTTGACCGACCCAAACGCGACGAACAGCAGAGCAAGAATGAGGCAGAGCGCCAGAGGAACAACCACTTGCAAGCGCTTGGCTGCGGAGATTAACTGCTCGTACTCTCCGCCCCATGTGATCCAGTACCCCGGCGGGAGCTTGATCTTCTCAGAAATGATCTTCTGAGCCTCGGCGACAAATGAGCCGAGATCCCTGGCTCGGACGTTGCACGTGACAACCACGCGTCTCTTCCCATCTTCTCTGCTGATCTGATTCGGTCCCATCACGGCCACAAGGTCCGCTACGGACCCTAGGGTCACGTACGACCTTTCCTTGCGATCCTGCACGTGGGCGGTCGATGCCAGGAGCGAACCGGAAGCACCCTGTTGTCGCGGCAGCGGGATAGGCAGCCTTTCCAGAGCCACGGTATCGACCCGTTGCTCTTCGGGCAACCGCACCACAATATCGAAGCGGCGATCCCCTTCGAAGACTTTCCCAACGGGCTTTCCACCCACGGCTATCTCGACGATTTCCTGGACATCGGCAGCATTCAGGCCGTAACGAGCCATCTCCGTTCTTTTCAACTGCACTGTAAGCATGGGCAGTCCTGTGATCTGCTCGACCCGAAGGTGAGATGCACCGGGAATACGCCCGATCGCTTCGGCAATCTCTTCGGCCTTGTGCAGCAGAACTTCCATGTCGTCACCGAAGACCTTCACCGCGACGTCGCTGAAAACGCCTGCCAACAGGTGGTTGAATCTCATGCGAATCGGTTGGCTGAACTCAAAATTGCTGCCAAGGAGCTTGTTGGCTTCTGCCTCAACCTGCTTCACCAGCTCTGCCTTGGGGAGTGATGGATCTGGCCACGCGGTCCGCGGCTTGAGAACGATCGTGTTATCGCCAACGCTGGGCGGATGTGGTTCGGTGGCTATCTCGGATGTGCCCAATCGACCTACGATGGTTTCAATCTGCGGGAATTTCTCCTTCAAGGTTTTTTCAAGGACGCCCTGAAGCTCGATGGCTTGCGAAAGGCTCGTCTCGGGAACTCTGAGTGTATGGATCGCGATGTCCCCTTCGTCCAGAGTGGGGACAAATTCACGGCCCATTTTGGTAGTTGCCAATAAGCTCACCACCACGATCACCAAAGCCGCGACCACCACGGAAGCCCGATAGTCGAGAGCGATTCGCAAGACGGGAAAATAGAGGCTTTTCGCTTTTCTGGTGAGAAAATTCTCGTGGTGGGACATCTTGCCTGAAAGGAACAGGGCTACTGCCGACGGCACAAACGTGAACGAGAGCACCAGCGCTCCGGTCAGCGCCAGGAGCACGGTCAAGGCCATTGGAGTGAACATCTTCCCTTCCACACCCGTCAAAGTGAGAATGGGAAGATAGACGATGATAATGATCAGCTCTCCAAAGAGCATGGGCTTGCGGACTTCCTGAGAAGCTTCCCACACGATGTCGATCCGTTCGTCGTGCGATAGTGGCCTAGACAGACCTTCCTGAGCATCTCTGAGCTTGCGAGCGCAATTCTCGACAATCACCACCGCGCCGTCGACGATAATGCCGAAGTCGATGGCTCCCAGGCTCATCAAATTCGCGGTCAACTTGCCAACTACCATGCCGGTGGCAGCAAAAAGCATCGAGAGCGGAATCACGAGCGCGGTGATAAAAGCAGCACGCACATTGCCCAAAAAGAGAAAAAGCACAATGACAACCAGTATCGCGCCTTCGGTGAGGTTTGTTTTCACCGTATGAATAGTCTTGTCCACGAGGTTGGTCCGATCATAGACAGCCCTGGCTACAACCCCTTCAGGAAGGTTCTTATTGATCTCCTCAAGCTTCTTGGCCACTCTCTGGGCCACCACACGAGTGTTCTCGCCCATGAGCATGAAAACGGTTCCGAGGACCGTTTCGTCACCATTCTTGGTGGCCGCGCCGAGCCGAAGCTCCTTGCCGAAATGGACCAGCGCGATATCTCGAATAAAGAGCGGGATTCCTCGTACATTCTTGACGATGATATTTGCGATATCCTCCAGGTCCGCGACCTGGCCCGGGCTGCGGACGAGGAACTGGCCGCTGCTCCGTTCGATGTATCCTGCCCCGACATTCGCGTTATTGGCTTCGAGCGCGGACACCACGTCTCTGAAAGTGAGCCCGTGCGAGATGAGCTTGTACGGATCGGGGCTTACATGGAATTGCTTTTCGTAACCGCCTATCGTGTTTACTTCAGTTACGCCCGGGGTATTTCGCAATTGTGGCTTGATGATCCATTCCTGAATGGTCCGAAGGTCAGTAAGACTGTACCGTTCGCCATCCGGCTTCTTGGCTCCGGGTAAGGCTTCTACGGTCCACAGGAAGATTTCACCCAGACCCGTGGAGATCGGTCCCATGACAGGCTCGATGCCGGATGGGAGCTTTCCTTTGACCTCCTGGAGACGCTCGCTGACCAGGCGTCTCGCGAAGTAGATATCTGTGGCGTCGTCGAAAATGATCGTAATAAGGGCAACACCATACTGCGACAGGGACCGCGTCCTCACCAATCCAGGCAAGCCGGCCATACCGGTTTCAATGGGATAGGTAATTCTCTGCTCGATCTCCAACGCGGACAGCCCTGAAGCTTGGGCGGTTACCTGCACCTGAATGTTGGTTATGTCAGGGACTGCGTCTATGTTGACGCGGCTCAAGTTGTATATACCCAGCGCGGCCATGAGCAGCGTTAGGGCGCCCATGATCCACCGCTGCCGGATCGAAAACTTCAGAATCTCAGCTACCATCGCTGCTTCCTAATGTTCATGTGACATACGGCTCTTGCCCAGTTCACTCTTCAGGATGTAGCCGTTCCGAACCACGTACTGATCTCCCGGCGAAAGCCCTGCGAGCACCTCAGTGTAACGACCGTCCTTCCGTCCCAGTTTCAGCGGCTGCCATTCATACTGGTCGTCAAATTGTGCAAAGACGCCTGCGTTTTGCCCCACGTACTGGATGGCATCGCTTTGAACGGTCATCGGAACCGCGACTTCTTCTCGCACCAACCGCACTTTCACAAAGAGCCCCGGGCGCCACTGCGTGTCCGGATTGGGAATTTCAATTCGTGCAATTGCCGTGCGGCTTTCTTCCGCGACCTGAGGCGCCACGTACGAGACCACGCCTGTGGTTTCAGCCCCGGACGATTCGGATATGATAGTTGCTCGCTGCCCGATCCGAACGTGGTTCAAATCCTTCGGGTACACAGTGATATGGGCCCACACCTTGGAAGTGTCTGCAATGACATAGAGCTCTGCATCTTCTTTGACCCATTCACCGGGTGAGAGATGTTTCTTGATGACGGTGCCGTCCAAAGGAGCCAAAAGGGTGCAAAGCGTCAGATTGTCCAAAGCTCCGTCCGTAAGCGCTTTGATTTCATTCTCCGTCAGGCCCATGGTCATGAGCTTTCGGGCTGCAGTGATTCGCTCTATGGTCTCTTCCTTCAGGTTCTTCTGCGCGGTGATGTAATCCTTCTCGGCTATGGCCTGCTTGTCCCACAGCCGTTCAAGGCGCTCGAAGTTGTAACGGACAAGCTTTTCTCGTTCCAGCGCCGCGAGGTATCTGCTCCTGGCTTCACCCAATTCACGACTGTCGATGGTCGCTATCACTTCTCCTTGCTTCACTTCATCTCCAAGGTTCTTCATTCCCTTGTGCACAACTCCTGGGACCCGAGCCACCACATGAGAAACTCGGTCGGGGTCGAACGCGATTTCCCCGGGAAGTTCCAGGAAGGAATTGATAGTTCCAGGGCCCGCGGTCGCGGACTCAATTCCCATGCGCTTGGCTAAATCGGGCGGCAACGTCAGGCGACCCTCGTACTGCGAATATTCCCAGTCGAACTTCTCGCCTTTCCATTCTGCAAGCACCTTGAGAAAGAACGAGTGAGGCTCTTCGATTTCCTGCTCGCTGTACAGAAATCCGGATGCGGGCTTGAATTCCACGCGTGTGATCCTGTCTCCAAGCCGCTCCAACTCTATGGAAACCTTCACCTCACGGGGGTCCAAGGGTTTGTGGTTATGCGACGGATACGCGCGGAAATGAGCGTGCCCTTTGTGTTCAACGATAGCCACTTCAAGCTCGAAAGAGCCCTCCATGAGCACCTTTCCGCCGTTCGGACCTTTATCCGAGGCATGATCGTGTCCATGCGCGTTGGACCCGTGCGAGTGCCCGTGATGATCGGCCTCAACGGAACCCGAAAGCTTCTTCTCTGATAGTCCCAGCATCAGCGCGGCTATGACGCCTATCACCAGGATGATTCCAATACCAATGCGTTCCTTTTTCATGGTTTCGCTCTCGCAGTATTTATTCCGAGACGGCCGTCACAGGACAGCCGCCCCGCGAATCACCGGCCGGCGCCGTCTTTCTCTCTGACCTTTCCGGCAGGGGTGTTTTTGTTCCGCATCTGCTGAATCAGCTTTTCAGCAGCTCGCTCGATTCTGTTGAATTTGGCGTCCCGTCGCGCTTCTTGCGCCTGAAGGCGACGCCATTGAAGGAACGTTGCAAGCGCGTTGTTGCCGCTATCGCCCGCGCACGGCGCGGGAATCAGCAAAGCAAGCAGTAACAGTCCCGGAATAATAGTCTTCATTGCATCGTCTCCTTTTGATGGGAGAGATCTCCTCCAATTAACTCACACACATTCATTCAAGAGCCCCTGATCAGCGCGGTCGGGCGCCAGACCTGAGTAACGCTCGGATGCAGGGCGTGAGTCGTGAACAAACAGGAAGCGCATTTACGATAAGGCTTTAAACCGCTTCCAGGCACAACTCCGCGGAGCCGGCTGCGACAAAAAAACCGACGAAAGATTGGGGAAGACTAAATGAGGAGAACGACGGCTTGGATCGACTGAAGGGTTAACCCACTGGGATCTGCAGGTGAGGAAAAAGCGTACGTCCTCGTAATCAATGGCGTTATGTCACTCGATCTCGCGACGACGGGCACGTAGTGTTGCGGGGCGACAGGTGGGCGTGTACGGACTCGCGTCAACGAATGGGGTCCCTGACCCACGTCTCCCGGCTGAGCGCCGAGACAGCAGCAGTGAGGCCCTGCGAGAACGGTTCCGCCCGCTTGCCCCTGGGCGTGCTTGAGGGCATGAGCTAAAATCTGAAATGGGGAAAGCACTTGTTGATGCGGGCCGGTCCCCTGCTCGTGGTGGTTAGGGTCATCAAGGCAGCATCCGGCCTCCAGCAGCCCTACGCAAGGGGAAGCAGCGTATATAACCACCAAGAGCCAAACGATTGGAGCCTTTTTCATGCCTTGAACCGCAAGCTGAAATCTGGAGCGCCTTTGCGGACCTCGCATGGCAGCCCCGTGGAATCACTTATACGTTTTTCCGGTGTCTGTGTCAAGAACCGCGGATCAAAGACCGCTCTGAGAGCCGTATTTCCGCGGCAAGTCGTACGAGGTGCTCATGTTCCGTCATGCTCTTGAATCAAGTGGAAAAAGACGGTATAAGAACCGATTTGGAACATGAGGATCGTTGCCGGCCGTTTCAAAGGAGCGCGGCTCCCCACGTCCAGAGACAAGGGCCTGCGACCCACCACGGAGCGGGTTCGGGAAGCTGTCTTCTCCTCTCTGGGCGCGAGGGCGAATCGCGCGCGGGTTCTTGAGCTCTTCGCAGGCACGGGCGCTTTCGGCTTCGAGGCGCTGAGCCGGGGGGCGGAATCCGTCGTGTTCGTGGAAAGCGAGCCAGAGAGAGCTCGATCTTTGGTTCGAGCGGCAGAATCATTGGGAGTGGAGCGCTCCGTCCGGGTATTGCATATGGACGCGCTCGGGGCGGTGGCAAGACTGGCAGCTCAAGGAGATCGATTCGATATCGTCTTTTTGGATCCTCCGTACGAGAGCGCATGGATTGTGGAAATGTGCGCTCGTGACGACTTCGCAGGCCTGGTTCAGGACGAAGGCATTGTGGTTATCGAGTCCGATGCTCGACGGCCCGAGACATTCTTCGTGAAGAGCTTTCGGAAGACCTTTTCCAGACGATACGGAGGAACTCGTGTGGAGATGTTAGAACGGGAATAACCGGAGGCGCATCGTTGGGCGTCTCTAACATGCACTAAGAGCGAGGCAGGGATAGGTATGAAAGAGAGAATTGCCATCTTGCCGGGCACATTCGATCCCATTCACATGGGACACCTGGAGATCATTCGACGGGCCTTGGGCACCTTTGACCGAATCATCGTGGCCCTGGGAGTCAACCCGGAAAAAGAGGTCCTCTTCACCCTGGAAGAGCGTTTGGATATGATAAGACACAGTGTGGAGGATCTGAATGCGCGGGTTGAATGCGACTCGTTTGAGGGCCTTCTGGTCCGTTATGCTGAAAGGAAGGGTGCAGTCGCGATAATCAGAGGACTTCGGGCAGTCTCGGACTTTGAATATGAATTCCAGCTCGCGCTCATGAACAGGAAGCTCAGCCGTAATATTGAAACCTTCTTTCTCATGACCGCCCACAGGTATCTGTATGTGAGTTCTCGGATCATCAAGGCGACTGTGCTCGCGGGCGGTTCGCCCTCGGACCTGGTGCCCGAATATGTGCTGAAGTTCCTGAAGAAGAGATTTCCTGATATGGAATGAGGCCGAGCCTCTTCCGAATCTGTTGAAATGAGTGAGCCGATGAAATCCTTACTATCTCGGAGAGCGGCACAGCTGAAGCCGTCCGCCACGCTGGCCATTTCCAACAAGGCATCTGAACTGAAGAGCCAGGGAGTGGATGTGGTCGGTTTCGGCGCTGGTGAACCGGACTTCCCCACGCCGGCCCATATTCGCGAGGCTGCGAAGCAGTCGCTGGACCGCGGGGAAACCTTCTACACTCCCGTCGCCGGCACGCCGCAGCTCAGGAAGGCCATCGCGGCCAGGTTCTTGGCCGACTATGGGCTTGAATACAAGCCTGAGGAGATTGTGGTCTCCTGTGGCGCGAAGCACTCTTTATACAACCTCTTCAGTGCGCTCCTGGAAGAGGGCGACGAAATGATCATCTTTGCCCCGTACTGGGTCTCGTATCCGGAGATGGTTGAACTGGCGGGGGCCAAGCCTGTCGTAGTCGCGACAGATGAAGAAGATCGCTTCGTGCCGGATCCGGGTCGTGTGGAGGCGAGCATAACGTCCCGCACAAAGGCAATCCTTTTGAATTCGCCGTCAAATCCGTCAGGCGTGCTGTATCCTCGAAGTGTTCTGGAGGAGCTCGCGAAACTGGCTGAAAAGCACGACCTGCTGGTGATTTCCGACGAAATCTATGACAAGCTGCTGTACGACGGGCTTCGATTTGTGCCGTTCGCCACGCTTCCCCGGATGAAGGAGCGGACTGTCACGGTGAATGGTGCTTCCAAGACCTATGCCATGACAGGACTCCGGATAGGATGGTTGGCTTCCCCACAGCTTGCCCTGGTGAAAGCCGCAGCAAACATCCAGAGCCAGTCAACGTCCAATCCCACATCGACCGCTCAGGCCGCAGCGGTAGAAGCCCTCAACGGACCACAGGACGAAGTGGGGCGGATGCGGGCCATATTCGAGAAGCGCCGCGACCTCATAATGTCCGAAATCGACAAGAGTGAAGGACTGTCCGCTGTCAGACCCGACGGTGCGTTTTACGTGTTTCTGAACGTATCGCAGTTCTATGGCAAGAAGGGCATTTCCGACTCCGCGACTATGGCCCAGTACCTCTTGGAGAGCCAAAACGTGGCATGTGTTCCCGGAGGACCGTTCGGCTCGGAAGATCATGTACGGCTCTCCTTCGCCGTGGGTGAGGAGACCATTCGCAAGGGTATGGAGCGAATCCGAGAGGCTTGCCGAGCACTGGGATGACAGACGGCAACTATTTCATTCTCCTGACGAATGACGACGGGATCCACGCGGAAGGATTGCGCCTGTTAAGGCGGGCCATGAGAGACATTGGTACCGTGGCAATTGTCGCGCCGGATGTGGAGCGAAGCGCGGTGGGCCACGCCATCACGTTGTACGATCCCATCAAAGTTAATGAGGTGACGCGCAACGGAGAGTTCTACGGCCATGCGGTAGCGGGCACGCCGGCTGACGCAGTGAAACTTGCGGTCAACTCGCTTCTGCCGCGTCGACCCGACTTAGTTATAGCGGGAATAAATAACGGCGCGAATCTGGGATTCAATGTACTCTACTCCGGGACGGTTTCCGCAGCCACGGAAGCCGCGATCCTGGGAGTTCCGGCTATGGCTGTCTCTCTGGCTCAGAAGAAGGACCCTCCCTTCGAGTTCGCCTTGCCGCACGTGGCGCTCCTGGCTCGCTGGATACTGAGAGAAGGTCTTCCCAGAGGGGTCGCTCTCAACGTCAACATTCCGGCAATCCCTCCTGACGAGATTTGCGGATATCGTTTGACTCGCCAATGTCTCGCACCGTATTGGGACAGCTATGAACAACGCGAGGACCCCCGTGGAAACATCTACTACTGGCTCTCCGGAGAAGTCCCGCCGGAAGAAAAAGACGAAACAGTTGATATCACCGCTCTCAAGAGAGGGTATGTCTCTATAACGCCCCTGTTCTACGACCTCACCGCGCATAACTGCCGGCCCGCGCTCGACAGACTTCTGGAGAAACTGTGAACCAAGACGGCTTTGATTTTGATCAGACCCAAGTAGAGAGCACTTTGGGCCATGAATTCCGCACCCCTGCGCTCCTTATGGGCGCGCTCACTCGTCGCAGCTTTTGGCACGAACACCGGGACGTCTGCGAAGAACACAACGAGCGGATGGAATTCCTGGGAGACGCAATCCTGGGACTGGTGGTGGCTGATATTCTCTACAGAGAATTCCCCGAGGATGAAGAGGGTGACCTCCAGAAGAGACGGGCCAGCCTGGTCAATCGCGGTGCCTTGGCTCAACTCATGCGACAGCTCGATCTGGCTCGATTCATCAGGATGGGTCGCGGGGACGAGATGTCCGGATGCCGCGAACGCGACTCGATCCTGGCGGACACCCTCGAGGCGCTGATAGCGGCAGTTTATCTGGACAGCGGATTCGATGCCGCGGGAAAGGTTATTTCAAGGCTCTTCGCGCCGCTTATCGAAGCCATGCCTTCCCGAACCGAAATTGAAGACTACAAGAGCCGGTTCCAGGAAAAGGTCCAGGCTGATCTGGGAATCACGCCTCACTACGAAGTCATGGATGAGTGGGGCGAAGAGCACGAGAAGACGTTCAAAGTGGCGGTGTTCCTGGGCAGCCTCATCGCGGGACTCGGCACCGGACGGAGCAAGAAAGAAGCAGCTCAAGCGGCGGCGCAAGCAGCCCTCCAAAGTCTCACGGCCGGGGAGTTGGACCAGCCTTCGTGAAGTTTTGCTGGTCACTCCCGTCCGTTCATACCAGCCCCCCATGCCACAGACCACCCCAAAAGCCCTATTGAACTGGCCTCAATTGATAGCAGGAACGCTCGTCCAGCGGTACAAACGTTTCTTGGCCGACGTGAAGCTCCGCAACGGACACCTGGTCACCGCTCATTGCCCGAATTCCGGAAGCATGAAGACCTGCTCCGAGCCCGGCAGAACCGTGTACCTCTCCCGGAGCGACAACCCTCTAAGGCGCCTCCGGTACACCTGGGAAATGATCGCGATGCCCGGGTCCCTCGTGGGGACCAATACCAATGTGCCCAACCGGCTCGTACGCGAGGCCATTGTTCAGCAGGCCATACCGGCCCTAGCCGGGTATGAGAGCGTCCGGGCCGAGGTGCCTTATGGCCTCAATTCCAGGATCGATCTCCTCTTAACAGCCAAGACCGGCGACCGCTGCTATGTAGAAGTGAAGAACTGCACCCTGGTGCAAGATCGTGTGGCCTATTTCCCGGACGCAGTCACCGCCAGAGGTCTCAAACACCTTGTCGAGCTCCAGGACATGGTGCGTCAGGGCCACCGTGCTGCAATCTTCTTCCTAATCCAGCGCATGGACGCGGATACGTTTCGGCCCGCGGATCATGTCGATCCTGCTTACGGTCGGGAGCTGCGCAGAGCAGTTCGGAACGGCGTAACCGTCTTCGCATACGACGTAGATCTCGATCTTCATTGCATAAGCCTGAACAGAAGCATTCCCCACGAATTCTGATTCTCAAGCTACCGCGCCTGCCAGGTCGAATCCAACTTCTGACTGAGTAACTGCGGCCCCTGATTTGCTGCCGGTTGACGTTGAGACCAAGCACGATTATCCTGAATACAAAATACTTTCATGTAGAACTTGGACTGCCACGTTCCTACAAACACAAAATCTTGATACCCAACAGAAAGGGGGGCACGTGATGGCAGGGGAATTGAGCAGACGTGACATGATGGTCGGAACAGGCGCTGCCACCGCACTCGGATTGCTCGGGGGATTGCTTGGAAAGGATGCATTTGCTGCGGCTCAGGAGGGTGCGAAGGGCCTGTACGTGCATAAACTGCCGCCGCTCCCGTATCCCGCGGATGCATTGGAACCGGTCATCGACAAGAAGACGGTTGAAATTCACCACGGGAAGCACTTCGCGGCGTACGTGAATGGGCTCAACACCACCATCGAGAAAGCGCGGAAGGCATTTGAAGGCGGTGATTTCTCCGCGATCAAGTCGCTGAGCCGGGATCTGGCTTTTAACGGTTCCGGAGTAGTCCTGCATTGGATTTATTTCGAGACCATTGGTCCCAACGCAGGAGGAACGCCCACGGGCAAGGTCGGCGAGCAGATCAAGAAAGACTTCGGTTCGTTCGAAACGTTTTGGAAAGTGTTTTCGGCCGCGTCAAAAGCTGTCGAGGCATCAGGATGGGGCGTGCTCGTCTGGGAGCCTTTTAGCAAGACTCTGGTAGTCATGCAGGCCGAGAAACACCAGAACCTCACCAGTTGGGGCGTGATGCCAATCATGGTCTGCGATGTGTGGGAACACGCATACTACCTGAAGTACCAAAACCGACGGGATGAGTATGTAGACAACTTCCAGAAGATCATCAACTGGAAGAAAGTGGATGAGCTGTTCCAGAAGTTCTGCCTGAAGGGATGAACTGCTCGAGTTCATTAAGAAGTTAGCGGTACGCGGACCTCGCTCGGTGAGAGCTTCGTGTCTTCTTTGGTCTATAACACTTGCCAAAAGTGACGGCCTATTGATTGTCCGTAACCCCGGCGAACCCTGGATCGGAGTCCGGGGCAGGCGCCGGGGTCCAGTCCCGCGTCCCGCGGGATTGAAAAGACTGGATTCCTGCCCCGGTTTTCACCGGGGTAAACGTGGGAATCGCAGGAATGACGGAATCACGCTGTCTCGAATCGGACAAGATTTTTAGCTACGGGCACAAAGATTTGGCCACTGACCTGAGCACGCTCAGGTCAGTGGCACCCGCGCTGTTATACGTTTCCAACTGTGAATAAGAGATTCTTGAGCCTATCGAGCTCTTCTTCCTTTAGGACGGCGCTTCCTGTAAGCCGCCTCCTGATATCTTCTTGCCTAACAGGGACGCTCTGCAGATTCTCCGGGTCAAAAGCCCAAAGCAGTGGATTGTACTCGACGTATTGACGGATTGCTTCGAGGGCCCGTTCTGATCTAATCACGTGTTCATAGTAGTTTCTCTGCCATACGCGCTCCGCAATTCCCGCAGCTCGTATACGTCGACTTGTGGCAGCCCTTAACGCTCTCACAACCTGGCCTAGAGTGACCGCGGTCTGGTTCGTCTGTCCGACACGGGCGCAATGAATTGCGCCCCTACACCGCTGCTCCGCGACCGACGCGGTTTCCGCGTCATTCTCACACGCTTCGCGCGCTACCCCTTTGCTAATCGGCTCGGTGTCCCCAGTAATGACGATTATGCCGTGGACGTGATTGGGCATCACCACGAATGAGTCTGAACGGACGCCGGCAAAACGTTGCGACAAACTCTCCCAATGGCATTGCACCATCTCACCTGCTTTGCTGAGGATCACTTGGCCAGAATCCTCATGTCCCAGAATGCACTGTCGATTGTGGGTGCAAATTGTCACAAAATAGAAGCCGGAGCTGGAATAGTCGAAACCGCGCAATCGAATGGAACGGCCAGTGTTTCTCCCCCTGTCAGGGTGCACGTCAACGCCCCTTTAATGCATCGGAACTCTGTAGGGGCGTGATTCATCACGCCCGGATAATTATCCCCACCCGTCGATCGAGTGCAGCTCTGGCAACTAGCTACCTTCTTCAGCCTCGTGTATGACAACCTGTAATTTCATGGAACCGCTCCAAAACTTCCTGCCGGCGACCGGCTGATTGCGTGGCATATCAAATCGAATATCTATTCCTCCAAGGGCACGAACATATCTTCGGCTTCTTCCACGGCTTCGCTTATGTCACCCACTTGGCTGTGGATGCGATCGAAGGCTTCTTCTGCCGTCCGGACCTTGAGGTCCTCCTCGCGGACCATGAGTGAGATCAACTCGTTGAAATAGGCTTCATTCACGATATGCACTCTGGTGAGGATGTCCCGAGCTTCCTCATCGGTTACTTCCAGGTCATCGGGCTTGAGTTCCCCGCGATCGAGCTTCACGAGAAAATCCGCGGGGAATGTGTGCACCTCTTCCTCTTCAGGATGATTCGAAGACGGAGCCCCCGCCCCCGGTTTGACGATCCTGTCCTGAAACGCTGAAGCCACTACCTTGATGTCAAGGGACCGGAGTAGCTCACCGAAATGATCTTCATCCTCTTCCAGGAAGCTGACCATCCAATGGTACGCGATCTGCGGATCGGTGACCCCCTTTGCGGAAAAGAGCTCCTGATCCAAATCCAGGATGGACTGCATCCGACCGGGATCCACGAGCGACAGCACCCCGATATGTGTGGAACTCTGCGCCTTCATGATCCTGAAGAGCGACCGATCGCCCAGATTATCGACCACCTGTTGACCCTTGTCGTCATCGAGCAAGAACAGCAGGTCCTGCGCACGCCGCGGGTCCCTTGAAGCCTCGTAACTCACCAGAGAAACGCGCTCTTCTTCGGAAAGCGCGGCCATAAGCTGCGAAGCTTGCTTCGGGTCTTTCTTCACCAGATCCAGGACTCGCCAGCCCTGGTCTGAAATAGGAACAAGAGAATCATCGCGCTGCATCGTGATTAAGTCTCCTCGGTTTGCACCCAGTGCGGGGTCTCAATGGCCCGGACCGTCTCCAGCAGAGAATCATCACCACCGAAATCCTCTTCGAGCCAGCCTTCTTCCGCGGGAGAGTACGATTCAGTCAAGCTCAGTTTGATGCGTCGACGTTGCCTGCTCATGGTCATCAATTGGAATGACCGGACCAAAGTGCTGCTCGAATCTTGATCGGGGGCATCTCTGAATGCGAAGATAACCTTCCGAAGCGCTTCCGCGTTTGACTTATCAAGTTGAATACCTTTGGACGCGAGGAGCGCTGCGAGATCCGGCGAATCTTCACTCGCCGTAGACTTGAGCAGCATCTCCATGAGATCTTTTGAGAGCCGAACCAGGTGCCTCATGCTGAACGCCAGGGTAGTGGAATCCATTTCCAGGGGCTTTTCCGCGACCATCTGCAAATAGACGGACTCTCTGCCCGCGTTCTCGACGCAGAACTCCTCGAAACCTTTGAATTCTTCGCTCAAGTCGGCGGTGACGATGATTTCTTCGTCGTCAAACATGGTACCCCTCCCGCGGCGAGCCGCTATTCTAGTTGTCCCCTGAGATCATTGCAAGGTTCTCATCAGTGGTGCGAAACGCGCGGGAATACCCTGTGAACACTCTATGGATCGGGAATTTGCCGGGAATGGGAATCACCTACAAGAAGATGCGCCCGCCGGGTTCCACGGGCTTCATCCCGCGGGACGCGGGACTACTCAAGGTCCTCCCCCGTTGCCTGAAAATGGTCTGCTCTCCATTGGGGAGGCAGCCATTGCTTGGTGCCACGGATGTGCGTAGCTCATCCGTGCAGGTCTGGTCCGTCAGAACGTCCTTGGCATAGGGGTCAACTGGTGGCGAGGGTCTCGTGCGCCATCGGGTAATAACGCGCAAGCACGGATGAGTCCCGCGGGACGGGACACATCCGTGGCACCAGACTCGATTGCAGAGTATTCACATTCCGTTGGGACCGATAGATCATGGCTGTTTGGGGGCCCATAACTCTACTTGGCGTCCAGCAACTCCACGTCGAAAACCAACGTTGCATTGGGTGGTATCAAGCCTCTACCAGCTCCCTGGGCGCCGTATCCGAGTTGCGGGGGGATGATAAGTCTGGCCCGAGTCCCAACTTTCATTAATGCCAGCCCTTCGTCCCAGCCTCGGATAACCTGACCCGCGCCAAGCGTGAA
This sequence comes from Thermodesulfobacteriota bacterium, assembly GCA_049323095.1. Lineage (GTDB taxonomy): Bacteria > Desulfobacterota > Desulfomonilia > Desulfomonilales > Desulfomonilaceae > VGSG01. The sequence goes on along the minus strand of JBMOME010000337.1, from coordinate 5,583 downwards.
ACTGAACGGTTGGCCTCGATCCCTGGAGCTGTCAAACTTCTTGCCGTCCGCGAGGGTCCCTGTGTAGTGAACGGTAACCGTCTGGCCCTTCTGGGGAAGCTGCCCCTTCCCTTCCTGGAGTATTTCCACTTTCAGACCCGACGGGGTCTGAATAACATTGCCGCCTTGAGCAAGGGCCATTGCCGCAACAAATGACATACTGAAGATCGCTACCATCATAACTAGTTTAGTTTCCAAAAGTTTTTCCTTTCTCTCCGAAATGGAACGCAGCCCCTTGTAGCAAACATGATGATCCCTGTCCAGAGCAACGCTGTCCTTACCAGAACGAAAAGCCCTCTTCACGGTTGATGGCGAAGCCGATCCTGGCCCAAATCTCTTTGCTCATCTCTCACAAGGGATCACTTATCACCAGGAGTGGGAGATGGCGCCACGCGTACAAGCTGACACGCAAGGCAAAGGATGCCTGTCCGTTGAAGGCTTGCACGCTCCGCATTCGTATTTGACCTTTTTTGTCTTTTCAGGTCGCACCACAGCAATGGGCTCGTCCCGGAATGGATCGTTGGGGTCCTCTTCCAGCACTTCGAAGACTTCGGCGGGACAAGCATTCACGCACTCCCGGCATCCGTTGCATTTGTCCGTGTCAATGGTGATGAAATAGTTTCCCGATCCGTCGCTGTACCCATAATTTGCAAGCATCGTATCTTTCCGCAGTGCTTTCTGTGAAGGCTGGCCCTCGCGAAACGGTTCCAGTCACGCCTTCACTAAGTGGCGACTATCGCCGGCGGCCTTTGCCCTTCCGGCACAGAGCGTAGCCGAACAGAGCCGCTCCGACTGCACCGGCAATCTGGGTGTCCCATTTGGTCTTCATAGGTTCCATTCCGATGCGTTTCTTGACCCGATCGATTACCCCGCGGTTCTTCGCCATGCCGCCTGTGACCGCGAATTCTGCCTCGACGCCCACACGCTGCAGGAGGAAGTAGATCCTTTCCGACATGGCGGAGCAGTATGCCGCGAGCACTTCGTTTACCTTCCAGCCTTTGCGCAAAAGGCTTGTGGCTTCAGACTTGGCATATACTACGCACGTGCTCGAGACCGGCCTAGGTTCGGTCTCAATCTCGAATGACCGGTCGCCCACATCACCAATGGGAACGGAGAGCAGGTCAGCGAAGACTTCCATGCCCCGGCCTGTGCCTGCCGCGCACTTGTCATTCATCAAGAAATTGGTCACCTTGCCCTTGTCGTCGCACCTGATAACCTTGATATCCTGACCGCCCACGTCCAGCACAGTGCGAACCTGATTTCCGTAAATATAGTGAGCGCCTCTCGCGTGACACGCGATTTCGGTAACGGTCTTGTCCGCGAAAGGAACATTGACACGGCCGTATCCGGTGCCGATTGCGTAATCGATTCGCTCTTTCGGCATGTTGCTGGCAACATCCAGAGCGAATTTGAGCACATTCTCCGCGCTGGAGGGGCTGTCAGACCCGGTGCGCATGTTTCCATAAGCATATACTTCCCCGTCGGCCATGATGACCCCTTGAGAGCTCACCGATCCCACGTCGATCCCGACAGTGATGAATTCAGCCTTTGTCCAGTCGATTTCGGGGTCTACCCAATTGCTCTCTTGCCAACGCCAAAATTCTCGTTTCTCTTCAGCCATATTGTGTGGTCTCCGGTACGGTGTTCAATGCTTGAGACTACTTGCCTTCCTTTGCGGCAACAACTGCAGCTCCCACAGCGGCGGCATACTCGGGTTGATCGGGGACGAAGAGTTGGCCGACCCCAAGCTCCCGCCGGACCGCGGCCAAGAACCCCGCATTGTACGCTACGCCGCCTACGATCACGATGTCCCGGTTGACGCCGATACGGCGGATCAGAGAAACGATGCGGCTTGCGATAGCGTCGTGAATTGCTTTGCTGATATCGGCCCTTGTGGTTCCGGCATGAATGAGCCCCACAACTTCCGACTCGGCAAAGATTGTGCACTGAGCATTCATGGGTATGCTCTTGTCCGACGTGAGAGCCAATGCACCTATCTGCTCTAGAGGCGTCTCCAGCGCGCGGGCCATAGCCTCGATGAAGGAGCCCGTACCGGCCGCGCATTTCTCGTTGATCGCGAAGTCCACCACGTTGCCGGCATCATCCACCTTCACAGCCCGGCCGTGCTCAGCGCCAACGTCTGCAACGGTGCGAGAGTTGGAGAAGAAGAAATTGGCCGCTGCCGCAATAGCCTTCACGTCATTCACTTCCACGTCCGCGTCGGAAATCTGCTTCATACCGGAACCAGTCCCACCTACGCCTGTGATTAGGTCCCGGGATATCCCCGCGCTTTTCAGAGCCTCTTCCAGTGCTTGCTTTACAGCCTCACTTTGATCGAAGCCCGTCAGCGCCAACGATCTTGATGCAATCCGACCGTCTTCCAAAACTACTGCCTTGGTATACTTGGCGCCACAGTCGATTCCTGCGGTGATCATTCGATAAACCTCGATATGGATATGCCGTGGATTGATTATACCGGCCCTTGATTCCTCGGGCTAGTATCCCGTCTTGCAACCGGCTTGGAATTACCGGACCGTGCGAATGCCAAACTGAATGCTTGCCTCATGTCTTCCTTTCCGATTGACAGAACTTCTTCCCTTTGAAAACATCTTATTGATAAGCACCCACGAGTCAGGGTGTCCGAATTTCTTGGCGAATGCGTGTCCTCCGCGGTCGGCATCGGGGCGTACTGCATTGGGGGCCTGCCGGTCCGCTTTTTGGTAAGCAACGGAAGTAGTCCGAAATTGAACCAACAACAGGAGGTGCCAGATGCCAACATTCGTTATCCTTAGCCGTATTTCTCCGCTCGCATTCGAGAATCCCAAGGATTTCAAGAAAATCGCGGCCACCGTTTCCAAGAAGATCAAGGCAGAATGCCCGAAGGTCACCTGGAAGGAGAGTTTTGCAACCCTCGGGCACTTTGACGTGGTGGACATCGTGGAATCGGACGATCCCAAACAGGTCGCAAGAGCCGCCATGATCATCCGTGCGTACGGCAAGAGCGAAACGGAGACGCTTCCCGCGACTCCGTGGAAAGAGTTCCTCAAATCGCTGTAGGGGCTCGAACGAGCGTCCCATTTCAAACCAGGCGCGGCTGGCTGGAATCTCGCCCAGGCCGGTAGACCGCGACGGCTACCCTTCACAGAGTTGAACTCAGCTCAAGGGGTAGGTGCGCCCTCGCGCCGCGGCGAACCCTTGCGCCGGAAATTGCATCTAAATAGTAGCAGAACATGGCGAAGCGGAGGTACGTGCCATGAGATCAAGGAACTTTGAAATGGACGTCCCGGAAGAAATGGATGTGTTCACGTCCGGCATGGATGTGTGCCGATCCGTGCAAGGATGGCCGGACGATGAACTGGCCGGTTGGGTTTCCAGTCACAGAGAGGATACGCGTCGAATAATTTGTAGTTCTGACGAGTATAAGAGTGCCGCCTTCTGTACGTAGAGCATGGGGGCCGGCCGCTGCTTTCGTTGTGTGACGCAGACCTGAGAGTGTTCAGGTAGGTGTTTTGGTTTGCCCGGAGTCATCCACCACCAATCAACACCCAGCAGCTGTAAGCTAGAATCATGGTTGGCTCCAGGTAGCTGGACAACATGCTGGGGGCTTAATGCAGAAAGAAAGACCTGAACAATGACCGAAACCCTACCAACTAGATTCCTGAGATTCTGGCTGTTAGCTGGAACGGTCGTTGTGCTTGCGGCTCATGGGCTGTTTCTTTCGCAAGGTTCCGCGTTGGCCGGCGCCTCCCCGGAAGCCGGTTTACGGAAGAGCCCTGTGACAGCCGAAAGGGCCGTGAATCCGCCGAAGAAAGGCAATGCGAGTTCCATAGTACGTGAGGTCCAAGAGCCCTCGCAGAATCCATCAAAGAGGACACAGACTAGTCGGGCGAAGCAGAAGTCGTTCGCTGCCGTCCTCTCTTGTTCCGACTCAGGATCGCGGCCGGAAATCCTTACCGATCAGAGTGCGGGTGGCGACCTTTTGTCGGTCAGAATTGCAGGAAATGTCGGTGGATCCACGGAATCGAGTTCATTGGACTATGGCCTGTTCGCGTTTAACATCCCTTTGATCGCCGTAACCCAGCGTTCCACGTGCGGTGCGGCCAAAGCCGTTATGGAAGCCAAAGAAGGTCGCCGCGACGTACCGTCTTCCGCCGAATCGACCGATTCCGGCCTTCTTGAAATGGTCATGAATTCCGATGCCTGGAATTCAGCCGAGCAGTTCATTGCTCACGGCAAGGTTGTTCCGGATGCCGTCAAAGCAGGAACGACCAAGGTTGTGGGAGCTTTGTCCGACTTGACTTCAAACTGGGGGACCGGCACGGCCCACGATCCTAAACAAAGGATCCCTAATCACAATAGGCTTTCAACGAAGTAAAGCACGGGGGAACTTCTTTGTTTAAGGTTTTCCCCGGACCTCCTTCAAGAAGCTCTATGGTGTTCCCGCATCCCAGCTTCCTGTCGAGGAAGTTGGGATGCCGGAGAAGTGTAGAAGTTTTTGGAAAGGGGTTCGGGGAGAAACCTTTTTACAAAAAAGGTTCTCCCCGTCTTACTTCTTGAAGGTGCTTTGGGATTACAAATTCCAGCCGCCGGTGACTTCAAGGGTAGTGCCGGTAATGAAGCTCGCGTCGTCTGAAGCAAGGAACGCAATGGCCGCAGCGATCTCAGAGGGATCGGCAGCGCGACCGAGCGGCGTTTCCGCGATCATTATTTCCTTGAACTTGGGCGCCATGAAATCTCTGATGGTCGGAGTTTCGGTCAGTCCCGGAAGAACTGCATTGACCCTCACGCCTTTTGCGCCCCATTCTCGGGCAAGGCATTTGGTCAGCCCGATCAGACCCGCTTTTGCCGAACAGTAAGCTGATTCAGCTTTGGAGCCCACCTTTGCATAGATTGAAGAGACATTCACGATCCTGCCGTCACCCTTTTCAATCATCATAGGAGCACACGCTCGGCAGCAGTTCGCAGCACCCATGAGATGCACCCCCCAGACAGCCAGGAGGTCATCGGGACCGATCTTGAGGAATGCGCCGGGTCGGTCAAAGCCTGCATTGTTAACCAGCACATCCACAGAACCGAACCGGCTCGTCAAAGACTGAACCGCGGCTTCCACACTCTGTGGATCGGCCACGTCCGCAACAAGTTCCAAAGCCTCAGCGCCCGCTTCACATATCCTGTCCACGGTCTTTGCCGCAGTTTCCGCGTTCCGGTCCATAACGCCCACCCGAGCGCCTTCCTGGCTGAGTCGGAACGCAGTAGCTTCTCCGATGCCCTGCCCTGCTCCGGTGACCAAGGCCACCTTCCCTTCAAATCTTGGACCATAGACTCGCGGCGGAAATCCATTGGCCATGTTTTCTCCTGTGTGCCGTCTATTCCTCGCTACTGAAATCGCGTCTAGAATTCATCTCCCGGCCACAAAGCCGGCACTATGAGGGAAGCAACCCCAGCGATCATTGTTCAGCGTCTGGTCACCACAAGATCTCGCAAGCGCTGGAAGCGCTTGCAGGACCTGGGAGTTTTTGGTGGAGGGGTGCGGGGGGGGCCCGT